>CAYLVN010000185.1:0-360 GCA_964387115.1 uncultured Fibrobacter sp. | reverse complement strand
GAGCAGCAGATGGTGCTCAAGAAACACTACGATGACTTCAGACATGAGGGCATCGACCTTTCGGCCGAGGACCAGGACAGGCTCCGCGAGATCAATTCGGAGATGGCTTCCAAGATTCAGAAGATAGGTAACAGATATCTCTCTCTTGATACACCAGTTCAAGCCGATGACAGCTCTGAGCTTATCGACCTTCTTCAGGACGAAAACCAGGAACTTCCAGACAGTCATCTTATCGAGATGTCGGTTCAGCAGGGAATAAACCGGATTCTCGACACTCTTAACGACCGCGAAAAAAGGGTACTGAAGCTTTATTTTGGAGTAGGCGAGGACACTCCACATACTCTTGATGAGATCGGTAGA
>CAYLVN010000184.1:0-6880 GCA_964387115.1 uncultured Fibrobacter sp. | reverse complement strand
TCGCAGTTGGGGAGAACAAAAAACCGTAAGATGTTGAGATGATAAGGCTTGAAGGACATTGCAGGTCTTATCGACAAGGTGATAGGATCAAGATGCCTGAAAGCCTTAGAGCTTAACATTTTACAATTTTTGCCTCATCCAACTACGATTTTTACGTTAAAATAAATGCAGGGGAACCACACTGGCTGTACACCTGGGGTTTCTTTAAGCATTTTTGCACATAATTGTCCCCGTTCGGGATATAAATGAAATGGAGATCGGGGAGACAGAGACAGTGGGGGCGAGATGTAGCCTTGTGGCAGTTTGTTCAGGAACAGATTTGTTTCCAGGATAAGACTTACTTTACTTCCACATAAAGCCGCGGCTTAGTCTGACTTTGTTTCTGCCGTAAAGCACTGCGATATAGTTACCCGCAGGTAAATTTATGCTGCCGGATGAAATCACCTTCCTGCCGGGTCTGTTATCATGTGCAAAATGATGCCTCATCACTCTTTTACCGCTCAATGTAAAGACATCAAGAGTAAAGATATTCCAGCCTTCGTCATCAATTATCAGGCTGTTTTTTATCTGACACACATTTACCCTCTGCAACTTAACAGCAGTAATCATACTTTTCCTGACTGGTGTATAGGGCAGCAGTACATCATTTCCCGGAAGCGCACCCTCTTTAAGCTTCATCCGCACATTGTCGATGTAAAGCGTTCCGTTCTGCCCTACACCCTGCACCTGCCACTGTATTTTCTCTGAGACAGTCAGATCCATAACCGAAGAGGGAGACCAGAAAGGTGGCTTCAGGTCGGAAATCAGCACCGTCTCCTCTTTCCATTCTCTGGAGGCTTCAATTGACTTCTGGTTAAAGGCAAAATTTGTAATATTTGAAGTGGCCAGCATAAAAAGCAGACCGGTAATATCTCCATCTGTTTTGTAGTTGAACGTAATACTCTCAAACATGCTCAGATCAACTGTTCCTGAATCCAGAATATCCATCCCTACCCCGGCATACTGATCTACGTCAAACTTTGCCTTGATTCCATAACCCGGAAATCCGGCACCCTCTGCCACCAGCAACTCAGTCTCAGATGGCTCAACAACTGAACTCCCGCTTGTGGATTCATCATTGTATGAATACCACGACCCGCCAAGGGCATTGATTGCAGAGCCGTTTTCAAGATCATGCAATATCAGAACACTCCCCGGCTCTACTTGAGGATAATCATTGACTCCTGTAATTTTAAAAGAGGTTTTCAGCAATGAATCTGAAATTGCCGGATTTAAACCGGTGACCTCAAGGGTCACATCAACTGTCTCTTCAGTAAACCAGCCGGAACCGCTGAAAACATACTGCACACTATCGGTTCTACCGGTAACAGTCTGGCTTTTTTCAGTCGTGCGTGCGCTCAGAGTCAGTTTCCATGGAGCAATTCTGTCAAGCAGAGCAGTAATCCTGATTTCCTGCTGCTTCGATAAATCAATAGTCTTACTGCTGAGTGTCAAAGGGGATTTAATTACCACCGGGCCATTTATCAGAGGATTGCATGATGAATCGCGCATATCGCTCAGAACATCGGGAAATTGACCGGTAATTGCTGCAAAACCCAGCATTGATATGGACTGTCTGAGCATGTAAACCTGATCAGAATCTGAGGCCGACCCGAAATGCATCTGAGACGCGGGTGTGCTTCCCATTATCTTACTGAGCACCAGACTGTTGAGTCCTTTTCCAGAATACTCCTGATTTTTAGAGCCAAGTATTGCACATGACCACATCGCCGCTTCGGCACAGGTATTTGTATTTTCGCAGTACCGTCCAAGGTCATCATAAAGACCCATCTGAAAGAGGATGAGTCCCGGATTGGAATTTGAGTACTGCGTCAATGTCAGCTTTGTGTTTTCGCAATAAGCAATCGCACGGGGATCCCCAAACCACAATGCATCCATGGCTATTCTCCACTGAGCCATAATGCCGGCACTCTGCATCCCCAGACCATTATAAGGCTTATTACCGCCATATGATGCCTTCTTCCCGGTTGAGTCAACCCAGTCCGGAGCCTGCCCCTTGTTGTAATGAGGAACTTTCTGAAGAACTTTGTAGCAGTTGTCAATAACCGCGCTGAAATCAACCTCGCTTTGATAATTATCAAAGACTTTCATCCAGGCGGTAGCGAAATATCCCGGGTTAAGGTTGCCTATGGCGGCACTGCTCCAGTTGTCTCCAGGAAGAAGATAGTTATCTATAGAACACATATTATTGCGAACTGAACGGATTATCTCCATTGCCCTTTTCTTGTATGTTGTTCCAGCTCTGTTGTAAGGCTTCCAGTAGCCGGCTTTCTGAAGTTCATCTGCAAACACAAGCGCAAGCCCGATATCCAGATCTGCATCTGTTGCAGCTCCGTCTTTATGACTATTGTCGGTCCACAGCCAGATAAAGTAGGATTTACTCTCATTACTCCACAAAAACATGTTCGCCGCTTCAAAAATCCTGTTAAATTCTTCCTGATCATTATTAAGGAGCGCCAGAAGCATTCCGAAACCCTGCCCCTTTGAGAGCGCCTCATCTATGCCTGCAACAACCCCATCCTCGAGCCTGCGATTGTTAACCAGACCATTGCTTGAAATAAAGTTCTGTTTAAAATAAGACCAACCCTGCTTGAGCCTGTTTTTCATAAGATCTGGATTGGAATTGACAGTGGCCTTCAAGTCTGCTGAATAAAAATCGGTATAATCATACTTCTCGCATTCAAAATGGGGAAGGTTCCACCCTGCAGCATTTAAAGCCAAAAGGAGAATAGAAAGGAAAAGAAGAACGCAATTACTGGCCGGTTTCAGGATCATCAAATCTCTTTTACAGGTGTAGATATGTTCCTGAAATTTAGTACCTGTATTTTATAAACAGGTTCAGGTACTTATAGAATGATCTATCTGAAAAGAGAAATGGAATTACCTGCAGGTCAAATCATAAACAGGATTTCAAAAAAAGCCGTATATAGTGAATTATCATATAATTAGAGCCGGCCGCATCAAAGCGGCCGATTTAGAACGCCAGGTTTGTCTTAAAGAGTCAAACAGCAGCCCCGCAGCACTTCTTGTACTTTTTTCCGCTTCCGCAGGTACAGGGGTCATTACGGGAAATCTTGAGTTCTGTACGGATAAAAGGTTTCTGCTTCTGAATTTCGCTATCATCAAAGTACCATTTGCCGTCGACTTTCTTGAAGGACGCCTTTTCGTGAAGGTTTTTACGGATGCTGTTTTCGGAAAATTCCGCTATGAAATCAACCATTCCCTCTGTGTGCTCAGGACCACCTTTAGAGGTCTCAATTATTTCAAGTTTGTGCCAAACCGATTCCTGAGACCACTTCCGGATCGCCTTTTCATCGCACTCCTTGCGTTTTTCTTCTATAGTAGAATTCAATATAAAATCAACAGCACCAACCACATAGGCACTATAACGCGCCCGCATCAGCTTTTCGGCAGTCGGCGCGTCTTCTCTGAAAGTCACAATCGGCTCACAGCATTTTTCATATGGAAGCTGTGATCCACATGGACAGGTCTGCATAATTTAGATCTCCTGATTATTCTATGTACATTTCAATGCCGGGAAATCCGGGTTAAGCAAAGATTTGAAATATACACGCCGAACAGGTCGGAAGAAAAGAGTATTTGTATAGAAAAAGGCATAAACCTGAATTTTCCATCAAGATGCACATTAAAGAGAAAAAGTTTTGTTTTCTATTAGTGTCCATTAAGCTAACTTCTTCATATTCATTAAGTTACGTTTGTTTTTCATGTATGAATACCATAGTGTTTAATTTTATTGATGATGAGATTAATATTTGGAGCGGGAATGCTTTATTAAAGAACCTCATGGAGAAAAAAGAATTTATTGAAATACCCGGATGAAACCTTGTTTATGGATTCAAAAATTATGGAGTACTCTCTGGGACTAACAAAACCAGACACTACCTGGTAGACGTGGAAATTTGGGATAAAAGCATGTCACAAGGTAGCATAAATACGGCTTATGAATAAAAGAAAGCCTGTGATCGGTCCAATGGGAAACGAAATCCTCTGGAGTGGATTTTTCCTCAACCCCGGATTCATACCATCAGAAGTGATATTCATCCCAAATTGTCCATTAGGCGGCGTTTAGTTTTGTTAGCCCATAAAAATAAAAGATGTGGAAGAAAAAGAGCTGCTTGTAATGAGAATCTGACACGTAGAGAGTCTTGCCCATGACGGTCTTCCGGAATGGATAATGATTTGTCACCTTCAGTGGGGGTTTTAGGGGCTCGGACACGGCCCCTACCAGATTCTTATGCTCAAATCACTATAAAACAAGCTTTTAAAAGGTCTTTATCGCGGCTGGACGGGCCCACCATTACCTCGAATTCTCCGGGTTCTACCTCCCATTTATCATTAAGTGTGAACAGGGCCAGAGAATCAAAATCTACAGACATCTCAACGGTAACCACCTTACCCACAGGAATCGCTACTTTCTTATACGCCTTTAGCATCTTGTGCGGCCAGGTCCGCGATGTAAACTTATCATCTACATAAAGCTGCACCACCTCAACTCCATCCCTGGAACCGATATTCTCAACATCAATGGTCACTTTCAGCATTTCTCCATGTTTTAGCTTAGATGAATGGAGTTTTAGATTCGAATATCTGTATTTTGAATAACTCAAACCCTCACCAAAGGCAAATAACGGTGATTGATCCATATCACAATAGGTAGTCCCGTGCTGTCCAGGATGCTGATTATACCAGACCGGCAGTTGCCCCACATGTTTAGGAAAGGAAATGGAGAGTTTACCACAGGGATTGATTTTTCCAAATAAAATCTCTGCAATGGCCTGACCCCCCAGCATGCCGGGATTGAACGCCTCAAGTATGGCATCTGCATTTTCCGCAACAGACGTAAGCACAAGCGGTTTGCTGTTTAACAGAACAACAATCAATGGTTTACCTGTAGCCTTAAGCTCTGCAAGCAGCTTGTGCTGTCCCCCCAACAATTCCAGTTTCGCAGTGGCTTTATTCCATTCACCAACCGCAAAGAGGTCATCTCCTAACACGGCTATGCACAGATCCGCACCTTTTGCCAAATCAACCGCTTCTGCAATCTGACTTTCATCATCGTTTTCAGCATTGCACCCTTTGCTGTAAGTCACCTCAAAAGATGAACCCTCTTCTGCAGCAACACTTTTGAGCCCATCCAGAACAGTAACGACCAACTCCCGAGGATGATGATCTCCTGTTACAGCCTGACCCGACCCCAGTGTCCAGTCACCCATCTGACCCATCGGATTGTCAGCGTTAGGTCCCACTACAGCAATTTTCTTTATCTTTGCAGAATTCAGCGGCAGGATTCCACCGTTTTTCAACATCACAATGGATTCCCTTGCGGCATTCAATGATGCCTCACGGTGCTCACTACAGCCAATATACACCCGCTTGTCTTCAGACACAGGAAGTCTGGGGTCCTCAAAGAGGCCGAATCTGAATTTCATTGCCAGAATCCGTTCACATGCGGCATCAATCTGGAACTCCTTGATTTTTCGCTGTTTAAAGGCCTCAAGTGCGCCGTTGAAAAATTCCGGATCTGCCATGAACATATCATTTCCGGCGTTAACCGCCATCGCCACTGCATCGGCTATATTATCTGTAACCTTTTGAAAATTAATGAGATGAGTGAGATTTTTATAGTCGGTTATAGTGAAACCATCAAACCCCCACTCTTTTTTAAGCTTTTCAGTGATCAGCCACCTGTTGGCAGTACAAGGCACCCCATCCAGAGCCTGATAAGCGATCATGAAAGTCGCGCACTTCATCCTTGCGGCCCGTTCAAAAGCAGGCAGGAAAAATGACTCTACCCGCCTGCGGGAGGTGTCCCCTTCTGTTGCGTCACGGCCGCCATGGGTCTCTGAGTATGCGGCAAAATGTTTGGCGCAGGCAAGTATGCTCTCAGGGCTTTTAAGATCTGATCCCTGATACCCTTTTATGATTGCACAGCCCATATCCCCGATAAGAAGCTGGTCCTCTCCCGAGGTTTCATCTACCCTTCCCCATCTCAGATCCCGGGCCATGCAGAAGACCGGGGAAAACGAAAGATGCACCCCGGTCCCGTTCATCTCCTTGGCTGTAATGCGCCCCATTGTCTCTGCAAGAGATGGATCCCAGGAACATGAGAGTCCCAGCTGAGAGGGGAACATAGTCGCACCCTTGTAAAAAGAGTGCCCATGGATGGCATCAATACCAAACAGAAGAGGTATGCCCAATCGGCTGGCCAGGGCCATTCTCTGCAGCTTTTCAGTGTCTTTATCCAGGATCTGCAGATAGGACCCCGGTTTCATAGTGCGGTAATACTTCTCCGCATTGTCCCTTCCATCAAGCTGCATCATCTCCCCGACCTTCTCCTCGATGGTCATTCTCGAGAGCAGATCTGAGACACGTTCGTGAACTGGGAGATCGGGGTTCTGATAGGGGTTCATGTGGTTTAAAGGCCTTTCATAGAGAAGTGAGTAGTTAAACCTGAAAGTCGCAGATGGGGGGGAGCAAAAAAACGTAAGATGTTGGGATGATAAGGTTTGAAGGCGTTGCAGGTCTTATCGACAAGGAGATAAGATCAAAATACCTGAAAGCCTTAGCGCTCAACAGATTGCGATTTTTTGCATCCAACTGCGATTTTTAGGTTAAAGATGGTAGATGATAATTGGTTATAAAATAAGTGATGCAGAGAGGAGTGGATCTTGTAAAAGTGAGAGGGGGGTGAAGGTAAATTTGGGGTGAAGGTGTGATTTTACTTGTTAAATGGATCTGTGGGGGCTTTAATTCATCTTGAAAGTTTAAATCGTGGTAAAAAAATTAATCACCCTGGGGT
>CAYLVN010000183.1:0-6890 GCA_964387115.1 uncultured Fibrobacter sp. | reverse complement strand
AAACCGGAAATAATTTTCCGGTGAAAACCAGAAATATTAAACCGGTGTTGACACAACAAATACTGTATTTGTATCCATTGGCCTAATTGCGCCATATTGTTTTGAGTATAATGAATAGCTGAGCATTTTAAGCGTTGCTTTCCCCACTATAATATTGGTCGTGTCTACATCCAAATGTAGAACTATCGAATTCAGAGTTGCAATCAAAGTTCTATATGTCAAATTTTGATCTAATTGAATATTGGCCATGAATTTGCCAGGAGTTCTCATGGCGTTTCTCTCAAATTGATATGTTAGAATCGGTAATTCAGGCTTATTGATTGCTCTATTATCCTTCATAATCCCAATTGTCTTGCCATTGTAGATCACATTCAAAGGCGTGACAATGACATCAATAATATTGGATTGATTGATCAATAATTGACTCATAATAGCAATCGAAATAATGTGAATAGTCGCGAAGTTCATCTGCGAATCTCCTTCTCCAAGATAACAATTCAAATAGGAGTGTAAGGCTGGCACCTTACTTCGCGCTCAATGTCGCCATAATTTCTCTAAAGCTTTCAAGACCAGCTTCCAGATTTTCAATAATGTCTGCCGCTAAATCTTCCGGATCAGGAAGATTATCAAGGTCGGCAAGCGATTTATCTTTGAGCCAGGTAATATCAAGACTGGTCTTATCCCGCGCGATAATTTCAGCATAGGTAAATTTGCGCCAGCGCCCTTCCGGGTTTTTGTCGGCATTATATGTTTCTTTCCGTTTGTGCCGGTTTTCCGGATTGTAGCAGGCAATAAAATCTTTCAGGTCTTCAATTTTTAATGGGTTTTTCTTCAGTGTGTGGTGAATATTTGTCCGGTAGTCATACACCCATACTTCCTTTGTCCACGGGGATTTGCTGGCAGGTTTGTTGTCAAAGAAAATCACATTCGCTTTTACACCCTGAGCATAGAATATACCCGTAGGCAAGCGGATAATTGTGTGCAGGTCGGTTGTTTCCAATAGTTTTTTACGGACAGTTTCACCTGCACCGCCTTCGAACAAAACATTATCCGGAACAACAACAGCGGCGAGTCCGGTAGTTTTGAGCATTGTCCGGATGTGCTGAACGAAATTCAATTGCTTGTTGCTGGTGGTTGCCCAGAAATCCTGGCGATTATATGTTAAATCATCTTTTTCCTGTTCGCCTTCTTCATTGGTGAAGGTTTGAGAGCTCTTTTTGCCGAACGGAGGATTTGCCAACACATAATCATAGGTTGCCGGTGAAGCGGCGATTAAAGCATCTGCCGAAGATATAAAATTATCGCTGTCAATATCACCGATGTTGTGAAGAAATAAATTCATTAAAGCCAGGCGCCTTGTACCTGCTACAATTTCATTGCCGGAGAAGGTTTGAAGCTTTAAAAACCTATTCTGTTCTTTGTCCAATTTGTTGTTGGCCGTCAGATAGTCGTAGGCAGCAAGAAAGAAACCGCCTGTGCCGCAAGCCGGGTCAGCAATGGTTTTCATGGGTTGGGGTTGAATACATTCTACCATGGCACGGATAAGCGGGCGGGGAGTAAAATATTGCCCTGCACCACTCTTTACGTCTTGAGCGTTCTGCTCCAGCAATTTTTCGTAAATATCGCCCTTAACATCCGCACCCATCACCAGCCATTGCTCGCTGTCGATCATATCAATAATTTTTCCGAGCATTGCCGGGTCTTGAATTTTATTCTGGCTTTTAGTGAATATCTGCCCGAGGATTCCTTTTTGCGTGCTAAGCTCCCGAAGCAGGGTAACATAATGCGATTCCAGTTCCGCGCCTTTTTTAACAATCAGGCTTTCCCAGTTATATGCCTTAGGAATATTCAGTTTGCGGTTGTGGGGCGGTTTGCTGTATTCGTCGGCCATTTTCAGAAACAGCAGATAGGTCAGCTGTTCCAGATAATCCCCGTAGCCTACGCCAACGTCGCGGAGGGGGTTGCAGAACGACCAGACTTTGCTGGTGATAGTTGCGGTATTTCTATTTTCGGCATTCATGCGAATTCTTTTGCTCTTTTCGATTTATTATTAGTATCAGTCGGTTTTACACCTGAGTCCATTCTTACCAATTTTCCCTCAAATGCTTTTTTGAGGATGCTTTGGCGGAGGGTTTCGGCTTGGGCGAGGGATTGGGAGATGGTGGCGGCGATGTTGTCGCAGATGGTTAGTTTGGATTCGAGGATGGAGACGATGAGGTTTTGTTGATCGATAGGTGGCAATGGAACATCTACTGACCTGATATCATCCAAACCAAGTCCTACTTTTGTCGCACCACGTTGCAGAGCACGAAATTGTTTTTGCCCACATTCTTTACTAGAAAGAAACATCGCTAAATAGGATGGTTGGACGATTTCCTTTATTGGTCTTGCTAACGCGACATGCTGGTTAATATAAGCTTCCTGAAAGTTTTCAGGTACTAATGCAATCATCCCAACGTCAGCTGTAATTGAGATTAAAATATCGCCCTCTCGAACAATGCTTCTCGTACCTTCTGCTTTATCTGGCAATCGCACATATTGAATATCCGCAAGATCTAAGTTAATTGAATCGTGATCTAAATTACCCATTCTAAGAAAGATTGCTCCATTATTCGAATAATATTTCGCCCAGCCACGTGAACCGCTTGTAACATAGCTAAACAAATCATTACTTTTCACCCACCTCCACCCCTTCGGCAACTCCCCCTTGTCTGAACTGTGTTTATTGTGATCAGGATGATTACCATGATTCTTGAATCTTGAGATTTGCTTTTTATCTTGTAGATCACTAAAATCATCTTCATCACAGTTCAGACGTTTTGTCAGTTTCCCTTCAAACGCCGCCTTGAGCAAACTCTGCCGGTAAACCTTCAATTGTTCCTGCGCTTTGAGCAGTTGCTGCTTGCCGTTTTCCAGATCGCTGAGGAGTTCTTCGATTTTGGCGACGATGGCGCGTTGTTCCGGGAGGGGGGGAAGGGGGATTTCGGTTGCCCTTAGAGTTTCACCAGAAATGGCGCGAAATGTCGTGCCAGTGCCCTTTTTATCCAATTCTTTTTCAATACTTCTTAAAAAATGAAAGATGTACTTAAAGTTCTCATAACGAACTGCCGCCAGTCCTCTGCCAATACAGCATTTCGTATCTGCTATATTCGTTGCACCCACAGGAGCTCTTACAGAAATTAAAATATCGTTTGGTAAAGATATCTTATTTGGTGAATCACACCACTTTTCAACCACTGGATATAAGTCGGTAAATTCCGCTTTGCCTTGAAAAAAAGGCAATCCGATTCCTTGCGTATTGTAAGTTGTTGAAGGTGGCGATTGTCCCATTATTATTTCGCACACTTCCCCCAACCTCTTCACCTCCCAATGTCCCGGCACCTTCATTTCTTCACTCATTCTTGCCCGCCCATTGTCTTAACTGTGGTGAAGATGATGTTTATGATAGTCATGATAATAAAGCTCTTTCTCTTTTATATTTCTTTTTCCAGTTTCATGTATTTCATCTTAATCACACCCATCACAGTTCAGACGTTTTTATATTTCTTGTTTTCCAGCCGATGGAACCTCAGTTTAGTATTCCCGAAATTGATCAGCAGTCCAATTTCTAAATTATAGGCTTCAAGGTAGTTGATAGCCTGAGCCAAATGTACGGGTTCGATGGCAATCGAGGCTTTCAATTCAACGCTTATTTTTCCGTCTACCAGAAAATCAACTCTTCGCGTTCCAATGTGCCGATCGCGATAGAAAATAGGCATTTCATGCTCTCTGCTGAATGGAATTTCCGCAATTTCCAGTTCAATCGCAAGAGCCCTTTGATAAATAACTTCCTGAAACCCATTGCCCAGCGCAGAATGCACCGTCATCGCCGCACCGATGATTTTTCCCGTGAGTTCAGAGTATTTGTATTCCTGTTTTATCATTTCTTATTCTTTATCATGTCAATCATCTTTATCACACCACATCACAGTGCAGACGTTTTTATGCCGCCAGCGCCTCATTCAATTCCCCGATAATCTCTTCCGTCGTATCCCCGAACAACTGCCACATTTTCCCCAGCCCGCCCTGCGCGTTAAAAGGGTTCAAATCAAAGTCCTCTTTCTCAATATGAAAACTGCTGATAACATAATCCTTTATCATCCGTAGCCACATCATCTGCTCTTCGTTGAACTTGATATGTCCGGATTGTTTTTTAAACACCCAATCGGCAAAGTTTTTGTCAACGGTTTTATCATACGCCGTCAGGCTTTTGTCGATGCCGCTTACTTTGCGGATGAGGGAAACAATGGCGGTTAGTTCGTTGCGTGGTGAGCCGTTACATTGTTCCAGAGCCTCGTATGCGCGCCACACATTCAGGGGCGCAAGAACTGGTTTTGTGCTTTGCAGTTTTTCCAATACCTCTTTAATCATGCTATAGGTAAGTTCCCGCCTTCGGTATGGCTGGCTGTAGAATATCTGTAAAGCGGTTAATTCGTCTTTGTTCTCTTGCATCCACGAGGCGAAATTTTTCACCAGTTCGGTTGCATTATCCTTATTGTCCTTATCCCAACCCGCATGAATTACTTCATCAGGATTTGCATGGTCAATGCGCTGTTCGTGTGCTTTTCGAACATTCTCAATATAGTCGTTCAGGTCACCGGTAAATACTTTCACCGCGTCGGTCTGAAAATTCTCGGTTTCTTTTTTTATGGCAGCGGCAATTTCTATTTCCGGGGCGCCTCTTTTTTCATCCCGAATCTTATTTTCAATATCTTCCAGAGCATCCGGGTTAAATGCGTTTAACAGGTCTTTTGCAACCTGGCCTATGCTTTTCCCGTTTGCTTTTTCAGCAAACTGTTTTTTTTCTTTTTCGGTAATCTGTTTTTCGAGACGGGATAATCTGCTGGCGAGAGTAGTGAACAACTCTTCATCACGGGCGCCTACGACAACCGCCTGCAACAGATCTTTCAGGGGTACACCGGGTTTCTTTTCAAGCGGGCGGCTGTCGGTTTTGCAGCTTTTAGTAACGCCAATAGCATCCACAATGACAAAATGATCTTTGGTATATTTGGCGGTGGGCGTGACCTTTTTCAAATTATCAAGGTTAATGGTGCGCGTGCCCCGGCCTTTCATCTGCTCAAAGTAGTTTCTACTTTTAACATCGCGCATAAAAAGCAGGCATTCCAGAGGCTTTACGTCCGTGCCGGTGGCAATCATATCAACCGTAACGGCAATACGCGGGTGATAGTCGTTGCGAAATTGCGCAAGCGTGCTTTTAGGGTCTTCGCTGTTATAGGTTATCTTCTGACAGAATTTATTCTCTTCTGCAAATTCTTGCCGCACAATGTCAATTATGTCATTGGCATGGCTGTCGGTCTTGGCAAAAATAAGCGTTTTAGGAACCTCAAAAACGCCATTATTGTCTATACGATCCTTGAAAATATCCGGTAGATTTTCTTTGAAGGTTCTAATGATTGTCCGGATCTGGTTGGGGTTGACAACATCTTTATCAAGTTGCTGCGCCGAATATTGTTCATCTTCATCCTGCAATTCCATTCTCTTTTTACGGCTCAGGCGTTCGCGGTGCTCAATATATTCGCCTTTCCAGAGGGTCGCGCCGTGCCTGGTAATTTTCGTGTCGATGATGAAGATTTGATACCCTACATTTACGCCATCAACAACCGCCATTTCATGCGAATATTCACTCACAAGATTCTGATCAAAGTACCCGATGGTGCGTTTGTCCGGTGTTGCAGTCAAACCGATTTCGAACGCATCGTAATATTCCAAAACCTGTTTCCACAAGTTGTAAATGCTGCGGTGGCACTCATCAATAACAATAAAATCAAAAAACTCTATGGGCATTTTCGGGTCGTATTCAACGGGTGGAATTTCTTTTGGTTGGAATTTTCGTTCGTTGGGGTTTTCCTCTTCCGCCTTTTCGTCCAGTTCTGTTCCTTTAAGCACCGCATATAAACGCTGAATCGTACTGATACAGACCTGGCTGTCAGTAGCGATGTAGCTGGATTTCAACCGCTGAACGCTGTAAAGCTCAGTGAATTTACGGTTATCGTCATTGGGGACATACGCCATGAATTCCTGTTCAGCCTGTTCGCCAAGGTTTTTTGTGTCGACCAGAAACAAAACACGTTTAGCCTTTGCAAATTTAAGCAACCGGTAAATGAATGTAATGGCAGTAAAAGTTTTTCCCGAACCGGTTGCCATTTGAATTAAAGCTTTAGGGCGACCTTCTTTAAACGAAGATTCTAATCTGTTAATGGCGGCGATTTGACATTCACGAAGGCCATCTGTTTTCAGCTCTGGAAGATCATGTAACCTTTTGCGAAGTGATTTATCTTTTTTAAGCCAATCCCGCAGAGTTTCCGGACGGTGAAAACTGAATAATTCGCGGGCTCTCGGTTTGGGGTCGGTAAAATCGGTGAATTTGGTAATTTCGCCGGTGCTAACGTATACAAACGGGAGGGCTTCGTTATTAAGGTGCTTGAGTTTTGCGGTGGCATAACTCTCCGCCTGGTTTTCGTGAACGGCCATCCGATGGCCTTCTTCTTCGCGTTTTGCCTCGATGATACCGCAAGGCTTACCCTCAACAAATAAAACATAGTCGGCAGGACCGACATCGGTTAAGTATTCTCTTACGGCAACGCCGACACCCGCATGAAGGTTAACATGCTTGAGACTTTGAATAATCCATCCGCAAGCTGATAATTGCCTGTCGATGTTATCTCTGGCAATTTGCTCCGGATTCTGGTTGATATTTTCTTTCAAAGCGATTGTATCCTTTTTCTCCGATCGGTTAGGACAACCGGGCCTGTCTTGGGGTGCGGCTTTTCCTAAAATAAGGGCTTTAAATTCTTTCTTCATTCCGGCACCCCCCCCCTCTTAATTTCATT
>CAYLVN010000182.1:4080-6903 GCA_964387115.1 uncultured Fibrobacter sp. | reverse complement strand
TCTTATAACAATGGTAATCCTTGCAGTAGCTGGTTTTGCGACTCTATGGATGATGTTTCCGCCTCAGAAGATTAAGGATATGGTGATTCCGCAGGTTGAAAAAGCGCTTGGCAGGAAAGTGCAGATCCAGAAAGCCGGACTCAGTATATACCCCTCAATCGGTGTTTCTTTATCCGGTGTGGAGATTTCCAATACAAACCGTTCAGGCTACTCACAAGATCCGTTTATCAGGCTTGGCCGTTTTAATATCTCGGTTGATGTTCTCTCGATTCTCAGGAGGCGCCCGGAGATCGGAAAAATCCTGATTTCCAAACCTCAGGTCCTCCTGGAAATTGACACATCAGGATCATTCAATTACAGCGATCTGGCAATGCTTGAAAAAGACAGCTCTGCTGTAGAAAAAAACAAACATGGCGCAATACCCATGCTTCCGGTTCCGCTTACTTTGAAGAGCCTGATAATCGAAAATGGAGTCATTCAGTATACAGACCGCAAGTCCGGCCAGCAGTTTGCAATCGAAGACATGGACTATGATCTCCGCCTATCTATTGACAAACAGCTCAAAGACATAAACGCCTCCGGCGGGCTCAGACTCAATCAGGTTTCTGTCAGAACCAAAGAGATTAAAAAGCCGCTCAGCAAGCTCTCGATCGCCCTGGATCATGATCTGGGGCTTGATCTGATTGACGGCAAAGCACAGCTCAGGCAGTTGCGTCTCTCTCTGCAGAAAGTTGTCCTGAATCTCACCGGTTCAGTTGTCAATTTTAACAACAAACCGGAACTCAATCTGCTTCTTGATTCCGAACCGATCGCCATAAAAGATCTTCTGGCCGAAATTCCTGTTGAGCTTGTTCCTGTTCTGGCCGAGCTTACCGCTTCAGGAACTGCTGATCTGGCTCTTACGCTCAAGGGTGTCATCGAGGAAGGTAAGATACCGGTTCAGGGCTCTCTTAAGCTCAGTGATGCGATGGTGAAATATGTTTCTCTGCCCAAATCAATCAGCGGCCTGAACACGGAAATATTATTTACAGACAGCAGCCTTTCGGTTCCTGATTTGAAAATGCAGTTCGGATCCAACCCGGTCAGTATCAGGGGATCTGTTGTAAACTTCAAGAAACCGCTGATCGATGCTTTTCTCAATGCCAGACTGGATCTTCTTGACTTCAAAGATGTCATCGAGATTCCTTCCGGCGCCGCACTTTCCGGCATCATTGAAACTGATGTAACGGCAAAAGGTGTAGTTGATCCCGCAGATCATTCTAAGCTTGACATGACAGGAAATGCCTTTTTTAAAAACGTGTCCGTATTGTGGCCTCCTCTTGTCAAGCCGGCAATCATAAACGGGAATTTCACACTCTCATCGAAGGCGATAGGGGAGAATCTCGATCTAAAGATCGGGAAATCATCAACCACCATGTCAGCTGCGGTCTCAAATTATCTCAGTCTCATTTTCAAGGATAAGGATGGTAAAAATCCCCGCACCAGTGCTGATTTCAAGATCGTTTCCACAGAGCTCGATATCGATGAGTTTTATCCGCCTGCTCCAGAGAAAACAGAGGAGAAAAAGGCTGCCTCAACCCAGAGTACTCCTCTCATAGCTCCGCTTCCCGGAGTGGACCTGAAAGGTACGATCAGTGCAAACAAGATTGTCTTTAAGGGCATAGAGATGAAGAACATGAATGCCCGGATTAGCTCTGTCAATGATGTTGCCGATATAGATATCAAAACCGGGTTTGTAAGTGGAACGATTTCCGAAAATATCCACATGGATCTACGTAATACAAATAATATAGCGTTTAAAAACAAGCTTTCAGTATCAAATGTGCTGATAAGTGATCTCCTGTCTCAGTTTAGAAATCTGCTGGCGCCAACCAATTCACTCAACACGGGTCTGAAGACAATTGAGAATACGCTTATCGGAAGTATCAATCTGAGCAGTGAACTTACAGGCAATGGTGCCACATCGCAGGACCTCACAAAAAACCTCAAAGGAGACGTCTCTTTTAAAGTCCGGGACGGAAAGATTTCAAATTCAATTATTGTTCAGAAAATGTCAGGTGTAGTAGAAAAGTTCGTTTCCATTGATGATATCAAATTCAGGGATCTCTCGGCTCTTCTGAAGATCAATGATGAAAAAGTATTCTTCGAAAATTTGAAAATTCAGTCTGATGCGCTTGGGGATTTCGATGTAAAGGGGAATATGGGGTTTGATGCCGCTTTCGATATTGAAGTGTGGAATCGAATGTCAAGACCTGCCTCCTCTAAACTCCTTTCAGCACAGAGTGGAGTTAAGAATACCCTGAAAGGGACGCTGGATAATGCTCTTAAAGGAACAGGGCTCGCTGGAGCCTCCGGGCTGCTTGATCAGGTCGGGATCCCTGCAGATAGTGATGGACGTGTTACATTGAAGATTGGTTTGGGCGGAACATCCTCTAATCCCAAGGCGTCTTTTCTGGGTTTTGGGCCTGGCGCCAAAACCCAGGGCTCACAGCAGCCCTCTGCTAAACAGCAGGTTACTGAGAAGGTTCAGGATGTCATAAACCAGAAAAAAGAGCAGCTTCAGAAGAAGGTCGAGAAGACTGTTGAAGAGCAGCGGAGCAAAGTGGAAGCTGAAATTCAGAAACAAACACAGGAACAGAAATCTGCTATAGAGTCTCAGTTAAAAAAACAGGAAGAGGAGCTGAAGAAAAAGGCTGCCAGGTTGAAGAAAATATTCTGATACTCGCCGTCAAGGCCTTGCCCTTCACAAGTTTCAGGGCAGCCCTTGATAAGGAAAAGGGGAAATTTCTGCCTCTCTGAAGTATACAAGGGCTTAGGAAAAGG
>CAYLVN010000182.1:0-4070 GCA_964387115.1 uncultured Fibrobacter sp. | reverse complement strand
TTTCTACTTGCAACTTGCATCTTGCAACTTGTGACTTGCAACTTGTGACTTGCAACTTGTGACTCAGTAGTTTACAACTACCTCTTCTCCGTCAACAATGACCAGCACCACTTCCGGTTCCTCTGTCATGAGTTCCTCAAGAAGATCAGCATTGGGATCGTGTGCAAATCTTACTGCGATCAGATCGGCTAACTTTCCCTTGGAAAGAGTTCCCAGTGAGTCACCCATGTTAAGTGCTTCGGCAGCATTTACCGTTACCCATTTAATCATCTCTGCCGGTGAGATGTGGGGATAAGACAACTTCAGGGAAAAGAGTTCATCAAAGAGGTTCATGAACCCGGGAGAGGTAACGCTTTCGGTCCCCAGACAAATCCTGACTTTTCTGTTTAATGCTGCATCGAGTGGGAATGCTTTATGTCCCATCTCCCGCATATAGCTGTGGCATAGCACAACCGAGGCATTTATTGATGCAAGATAATCCAGTTCAGATCCGTTTACATAGTTGCAGTGAAAGCAGATCGCATGTTCGGGGATCAGACCGGAATTGATGGCGTAATTCATGGATCCCATTGAGGTGTCACCGAAGAGCCATGGTCGCTTACGGGTAATCTGGAACAAAAGGTCTCCTTTTTTTTCAGAAAAGGCCTGCAGTTCCTCAGCACTCTCAGCCAGGTGAGTTGCCCAGAGTGCATCTTTGTCCCTGTGATTGATAATCTCATGCTGCGACTCAGGAGAGAGGGAATAAATTGCATAAGGGCCTATGCCTGATCCTGTCTTTTTTGATTTCTCTTTACTGCGTGATATTGCTTTATGAACAATATCCTGCTCCTGTGCCGGGTCTTCCGGAGAGAGTTCATTGATAACCCAGGCACGTATAGATTGCTCTTCCAGAATCGGCCCTGAAAGACCCGTTTTTGAACTGTCCAGGACTGTTGTGATACCCTGGGCCAGGAGCTCTCTTATTCCCAGGTGTATGGAGGTACAGATAGATTCTGGTGCTGCCTGCCTGACCCTTGTCTGCTTTTTGGCACTCCACGCGGCAAAGGTTTCTTCTCCGGATTTCTGTATTCCTCTGACAACACCTTCTTCGAGGTGTGTATGCATATTTATGAATCCCGGCAGTACCAGTGAATCACCCAGATTCACAATCCGGTCATCAGGACTCCTGCGGGCTTTTCCTCTGGGGCCTACAAATACAATCCTGTTTTCAGAAACTGTAACGGCGCCATTCTCAAGAATGTCACCGGTTTCACTGAGGATCCATTTGGCAAAGTAAACAGTTTCCATTTATTCAGGAAAATACATCAGGGCGATCAGTTTTTTAGATTAAGGGTCTCTGCAGTTTACTATTTTATCTGGGTCTGCTTGTTTGATACCAAATTAATTGATCATGGCTGTTGTAAACTCATAATCTATCAGATTGCGGGGACTTACAAAATGATAGTCATGATCACAAACCTAACCTGTATAACTTGAAATGAAAGGACCGATTATGCGTTTTTCAAATATAATCGCCGCTGCCGCATCATTAGCCCTTAGTGCTATCCCTGTTCTTGCCCAGGATGCTCCTGCGCAGCCGTCGGCCGGAGGAGGTTTTGGAAGCATACTTCCCATGATGATTCTGATGTTTGTCATCATTTATTTCCTGATGATTCGTCCGGAGCAGAAAAAACAGAAGCAGCGCCTTGAGATGTTGAAAAATATCAAAAAAGGGGATAAAATCTTAACAGCTTCCGGAATGATTGGAACTGTAGGCAATATTAAGGATAACACTGTGATGGTAAAAATTGCTGAAAATACCGTTGTCGAGTTTACCAAAAGTGCCATCACAACCGTAATAACTGATGAAAAGGCAGTTGAAAAGGCAGAGGAGAAAAAGAAATAGTGTTTGATGTCAGGCTTTACGGAGATCCGGTTCTGAGGAAAACTGCGGAACCGGTCGAAAAATTTGATGATAATCTGAAAAGATTAGTTGAAGAGATGAACGAGACTCTTCGTGCCGAGGATGGTGTCGGGTTAGCGGCTCCTCAGGTTGGAAAGTCAGTCAAGGTGGTTGTCATAGATACAACTAACGGCGAAGCTGAACCGGTTGCCCTTGTTAATCCGGTCATTGTTGAATCTTCAGAGGAAATGGTAACTTCTGAGGAAGGTTGTCTCAGTGTTCCGGGAATCAGTCTTTCAGTTTCCAGACATGCTGTTGTAACTGTAAAGGCCTTTGATCTGAACGGGAAAGAGTTCAAAATTGAGAAGGCTGATGGTCTGATGGCAAAGGCGCTCCAGCATGAAATCGATCATCTCAATGGAATAATGATCGTGGACCATATTTCTGTATTACAGAGAACCATGATCAGCAGTAAATTAAAAAAAATGGCAAAGTCGGGACGTGACAAGTCGCAGGTCTCATAAATACTTTTCCCTGGTTGTTTTTTGTACTGTTCTCTTTCAGTGCTCAAGCCCACGCTTTATTGATCCTGATCCTCCCGGGACCGATTCGGGTAAACAGCTTCCCGGGACAGAGGATAATATCGATTTTTCTGAAGCCTTCGAGCCGGATATTGATCCGGCTCACTCTTCAAGTCCTGCCCCGGTTGTAGAATTTACCGGGACAGCTTCATTTCGTTTTCCTTTATTCAGTGTAGGCAGCGGCCGGGTACGTGTGGCACTGATACAGAATGTAAGCAGTGTCAATCTGTATTCAGTTGGAACAGTGGATATAAGAACATCTGATAAATCCAGACTGGAACCTTTCAGAGGAAGACTTGCTGTCAAAGCTGAAAAAGAGAGCGAATCGGTTCTTCTGACTGCCTCCTGGGGCTCAAAAGCAGTTTCACTTCCCTGTACACTCTATTCCTCTAAGAACGACTATAACTTTATTGAAGCGGGGCAGGGGAGTTATCGCGGGTCTGTGATTCTGATCAGCGAGAAAAGAGGCTTAATTTCTGCAATAAACTATCTGGATGTAGAGGATTATCTCAGGGGGGTTGTACCACTTGAAATTGGCAAAAGAGATGAGAGTGAGATAGAAGCATTAAAAGCACAGGCCATAGCCGCCAGAACTTACACCTACAGGCGGATTCAGGAAAGAACAGAGAAACCTTTTGACCTGGTCAGTACTGTTGCCGACCAGGTCTATGGCGGGGCTAATGTTGAGAACCGGGAATCTGATCTCGCTGTCAAATTGACTAAAGATTTAGTGCTTGTTCATCAGAACAGCCTCATTACCGCCTACTACCATTCCACATGCGGCGGATCTACCGCAGACATTGAAAATGTCTGGGATAAACAACCCTGCCAGTATCTGCGGTCCATTAAGGACACTGATTCTCTGGGGAGGATTTACTGTCGCATTTCACCTGCTTTTAAATGGGAGGAGAAATGGTCAAAAGCACAGTTATCCTCTATCATCTCAAAGTGGAGCAGGGAAATAGATAATGGGAAAGAATTCAAGGGGGCTGTTACAGATATTAGAATCGATAAGGTTTTCCCCTGCGGACGTGTTGAGCACTGCACAATCGTTGGTTCTCATTCAAGCATAGAATCAGGCCGCGACATTGTACGATTCATAATCCGGAGGGCCAGCCCTGTGAATGCTGTGCTTCGGAGCGCCTCCTTCAAAGTCGTATCATTTGACAAAAACGGAATAAGAATCTCAGGTACAGGGTATGGGCATGGTGTAGGAATGTGTCAGATGGGTGCTGTGGGAAGAGCCATTGACGGGTTCAATTTTGAACAGATCCTTAAAGCTTACTATACTGGAGTCGCTATTTGCACGGCGGTTCCATCGGACAGAAAATTATGAAATATATAGCTGATTTACATATACACTCAAGGTATTCACTTGCTACAAGCCGGCAGCTTGTTCCGGAAATGTTAGACCTCTGGGGAAGAAAAAAAGGCATCAGGGTTGTTGGAACCGGTGATGCCGTACATCCGGTATGGCTTGAGGAATTGAAAAAGAGTCTTCGCTCAGGTCCTGATGGACTTTACACGTTAAAGGACAGGATGTGTCTGCCTGAAGCCGGCGGCTACGGTCCTTCTGTTTCTTTCATGTTGACAACGGAAATAAGCTG
>CAYLVN010000181.1:0-6913 GCA_964387115.1 uncultured Fibrobacter sp. | reverse complement strand
GTCGATACAGTTATTCTGAGCTTTACTATTCTCTTGATAAGTGTCAGCAGATTGCGACATCGTCGTCAAAGAAGAAATATTCGGAAATGCAGCCTTTTGAACGGGAAATTCTGCAGATCTGGAATAATTTACAGGAGTATAATTCAATAGGTGCTGTTTTCAGTGCATTTGATCCGAGGCTTGAGTTATTTACTCTTCAGGATACCGCTCTTGCATCATCACTGAATGTTCAACCAAACAGGTCTTACTCTTTCACTGACATGATTCGGCTGTCTGCGATTTTTTCAGCACGATTGGAAAATATCAGAACCAAAAATCTCGATTCCTTAACTGGAGGAGAAAAGGAATTGCTGCATCTGGTAAGGACCATGCATGATATCGGTTCTCAAATGCAGAAATCGCCCCCTTATTTTATCCCTGTAACAGAAAATGGAAATGAGGAGTGGTATGGTGTCTGGGGATATCTGAATAAATCCGGGAATTCTGCACTGAATGATAAACGGGTTCTGTCACTTCTTCAGCTTAAAGACGCCTATCTTGCTCAAGATTCCGAATCCTTTACTGACGCACTAACATTTTTGACTTCCGCAAAGTATGAGGGTTATCCTCACCCGGGACTGGAAGTCATCTATAATAAGTTGAACCCCTTTTTCTGGGCCAGAATCTTCCTTGCCCTTGCAGCCGTAATCACTCTGTTAGATCTGTTTTACAGCCGCAAATGGTCTTCTGTCAGCAGCTCTATACTGATTGGAGCCGGTTTTTTAATGCAGACGACTGGTTTATTATTAAGAGTTTTAATTCAGATGCATCCCCCGTTGGCGAGTCTTTATGAAACTTTTGTAGTCGTCTCATGGATAATTGTGATACTTGGAGTCGGACTGGAAATTTTCCAGAAACGTAATCTTGGAAAAGTGATCGCATCATTGGGGGGATTTTTATTTCTGGTAATATCGGGCAGGTACGCCGTAAATGGTGATACGTTCGGGGTGATAGCTGCTGTGCTGAATTCCGGTTTCTGGCTTACCATTCACATCGTGACAATTTCAATCGGATATGCCGGGTTTCTTATCTCTGGACTGCTGGGACATCTTTATCTTGTACAGATATTATTAAGAACAAAAGAGAACGTGGTGAAATCGACTTTCCAGGCTGTTTATGTATTCATGCTTTTAGGGTTAGCCTTCACAGTAACAGGGACGGTCCTTGGTGGTATGTGGGCGGACCAGGCCTGGGGAAGATTCTGGGGATGGGATCCAAAAGAAAATGGCGCTTTGCTTATCATTTTGTGGGGCTCTGCGGTAATTCATGCCAGGAGAGGAAAGCTCATAGGGCCTGCGGGAACATCCGTTTGTGCTGTCATAGGAATTCTTATGGTAATGTTTGCCTGGATAGGAGTAAACCTGCTGGGCATCGGGCTACACTCTTATGGCTTTACTCATTCAGGATTAAACCTGCTTATTACCATGGTCATATTTGAAACATTGTTTTTAGTCTGTTCCGGTTTTTTTGCTTACAAATTACGTCCCGGACATCTTTCGAGTCCGACTCGTACCGGTTCTAAATAATCATGACATCGAAGGGCTTGATACAGAAAAATTGAATATCAGGGTAAACGAAAAAATTCCAGAAAAAAAACAGGTATGTTGAAGTTATGTTCAACGAAAAATATTCAAAAAAATCTTGATATTAATCGGTTTAATCACCGATATACCTTATATTATATGCTGGGGAATAATATTAATAACATTGAATAAACTAAATTGTCATTTAAACCGATAAGAGGCTGATATGGTTAAAAAAACGCGTAGAATTCTGTGCTGTGTAGCTATTCTGGGAACTTGTTCTGCTTTTACAGTATCGGCTCTGGAAAATGGTCTGGCCAGAACACCGCCGATGGGTTGGAATAGCTGGAACTGTTTCGGACCTAATATTGATGAGACTAAGATCAAGGGTGTCGCCGATGCGCTGGTCTCCACCGGCTTGCGGGATGCCGGCTATATCTACCTCAATCTCGATGACAACTGGATGGCCAAGTCACGTGATGCAAATGGAAATCTCCAGGGAGATCCCACGCGATTCCCCAGTGGAATGAAAGCATTGGGGGATTACATTCACTCAAAAGGCCTGAAGTTTGGCATTTATGGTGATCGTGGTACGGTTACATGCTATTTCAGGGACAACTTCAAGGAACTCAAAACACAAAGCGGAAGCGCCGGGAAAGAAGTACAGGATGCAAAAACGTTTGCCTCCTGGGGAGTTGATTACCTGAAGTATGACAATTGCGAAGTCGGCTATGCAGCCCCCGCTGCAACGATGCAGAAAGATTATACAACCATGAGGGATGCACTTTTAAACTCTGGACGCGATATTGTCTTCAGTATCTGCGCCTGGGAATTTAAAGATTGGATGCCTGAGGTCGGGAATTTATGGCGCACCACCACCGATATCCTCAACCACTGGAAAAAAGAGGGGGGAGACTGGTCGTGGGGTATACTTGACATTGTAGACCTTAATGAAAAATATGCCCAGTACGCCAAGCCTGGCGCATGGAATGACCCCGACATGCTGCAGGTTGGTAACTTCGGCGGCAATCGTGCCCCGACCGAGGCAGAGTATCGTTCACACATGAGTCTCTGGTGCATTATGGCTGCACCTATTATTATGGGTAATGATATCAGAAACATGAATCAGGCCACAAAAGATATACTCCTGAACAAAGAGGTCATCGCGGTCAATCAGGATTCGGCAGGCATTCAGGGTAGAAGAATCAAGTCGACCAATGGTCTTGAAGTATGGTCAAAACCGCTCGGGTCCAATAACAGTAACGTCAAAGCGGTAGCACTTTTCAACAGAAACGGTTCCGCGGCGGATATCACTGTCAACTTTTCCGACATCGGTCTTTCGGGAGAAGTATATGTGCGCGACCTCTGGGCAAAAGCCGACCGTGGAGCATTTACCGGTTCCTACACCATGACTGTTGGCTCACACGAAACCGCCATGCTGAAAATTTCCGGAGAACCACCGGAACCGATTTCTGCTTTCACAAAAATTGAAGCAGAGAGATACTCTATTCAGTCCGGGATTGAGACCGAGACCTGCTCTGAGGGGGGAGAGAATATCGGGTTTATCCAGGATGGTGACTATGTTGTTTACAATGATGTTGAATTTGGAGAAGGGGCCGAGAGCTTTACAGCCAGAGTTTCATGTGCCGGCAGCGGCGCTACTATTGAAATACGGCTCGACAGTCCTACGGGTACTCTTTTGGGTTCCTGTGCCGTTTCTCCCACTGGTGACTGGCAGACATGGACTGATGTCAGCTGCAATACAACCAAAGTAAGCGGAAAGCATAAGCTTTATCTGGTGTTTAAAGGTACGGATGACTACCTGGTAAATGTAAACTGGTTTCAGTTTACAGAAGGTGCTGTGGGGACAATAAGCCGTTTAAGCCAGTCTGGAGCCATCAAGTTCAAGACAGAAATGTTAAACAGAAATATAGTAATCAAACCCTCGGGAAATCATTTCAGATTCAGTGCATCGGTTTATCGGCCTGATGGAAAGCTGGTGACTAGTAAAAACAGTGTTGCCGGTGCAGTTACGATACCCTTAAAAAGCAAGGGAATCTATCTGGTAGATATCAACTGTAATGGGCGTGTTGAGAAGAAAACGCTTACATGTTTCTGAAATTTTGAATAATTCCGGTTTTGTAAATGCGGGGTGTTGCAGTCTGCCGCTCCGCAAAAAAATCGGTCGGGCAGTTTATTTGTTTCCATACAACCGGGCAAGTTTTCAGTTCTACTCAGTGTATTGCCACCGGAATGAATGCGGCCCTGGAAAATTAAGGGTCAAAAGGAGAATAAAATGAAGTGTAAAGGTATTTTCAGAGTATCTTTCGGGATTGTTGCACTGAGTGTCTGGGCGATGGGAAGTAGTGTGGATGCTGCTGAGCCGAGGACGCCGCTTATGGGATGGGCGAGCTGGAATGTGTTTTATCATGATATCAACGAATCTAAAATCAAGGCACAGGCTGATGCGATGGTTTCGTCGGGATTGGCCGAAGCCGGGTACCGCTATATCAACATCGACGATGGATTCTGGGACAAGCGCAACCCGGACGGGTCGCTTAGAATAAATTCCCAGAAATTCCCCTCAGGGTTTAAAAACCTGGTGGATTATATCCACTCAAAAGGTTTGAAAGCTGGTTTTTACTCTGATGCTGGGGACTGGACCTGCGGGGCCGTACATGGTGGCGAAACTACAGGTGAGGGTGTCGGGCTTTACCAGCACGAACAACAGGACATTGATCTGGCGTTTAAGACCTGGGGATTTGATTACATCAAGGTAGACTACTGTGGAGCCGCAAGGCATCTTCATCTGGATGAACAAACTCAATATACAAAAATTCGGGATGCTATTGACGCAACAGGAATTTCAGATATCATCTATAATGTTTGCAGGTGGCAATTCCCCGGTGCATGGGTCTGCACTGTCGGAAACTCCTGGAGAATAGCCGATGATATCGCCGCAAACTGGAGTTCTGTGATCAGGATTCTTGATCTCAACACATATCTTTCGGGTTTTTCAAGTCCAGGTCATTATAATGACATGGATATGCTTGAAGTAGGGCATGGACTTCCACTGGTAGAGGATCAGAGTCATTTTGCTTTGTGGTGCATTTTATCATCGCCGCTTGTGCTTGGGAATGATCTGACAAAAATGAGCCAACAAACATTGAATCTGCTCAAGAATGAGGAAGCTATTGCCATCAATCAGGATACATCTGGTCTTCAGGCGCACCTTATAAGTGATGATGGTAACGGGGGACAGGTCTGGGGCAGGCGACTCCATAATCTAACCAGTAATGAACGGGCTGTGGTGTTATTTAACCGCTCTTCAGCATCTCGTACTATTAAAGTTCAATGGAAAGATCTTGATCTTGACGGCACTGCAACTGTCAGGGATATTCTCAACAAAAAGGATCTGGGTTCATTTCAAACTGAATTTTCCAGCTCTGTGCCATCCCATGGGGTTGTTTTCGTTAAAGTAACGGGGTCCAGCTCACGGCTTCAAGAGGTTTTCGAGGCTGAAAACGCCTGGATGAACAATTTCAATTTGACCGTTGATAACCAGATTGTGGCAAACCAGGCCAAACCTGCAAAAGATGCAAAATGTTCCGGAGGAGCCAAGGTGGGTTATCTGGGGAACAGCGCATCAAATTATCTGGATTTTAAAAGAATCTGGGCAGAGGCCGAGGGAATTTACAAGTTATCAATCAGCTATATAACAGGGGATAATCGTTCCATGACGGTCAGTGTAAACGGTCGGGACACCTTGTTGCAGAATTTGAATTCGGGATCATTTACAGAAAGCGATTCGGTTGTTTTTTCTGTCAATCTAAAAAAAGGTCTCAATACTGTCAGGCTCTCAAATTCATCGGGATATCTTCCGGATATAGATGTAATAAGAATAAATTTAAACAGCGGTATAACAGAAGCCTTTATGTCCGGTGCGGGGAAGGTGCAGAAAAAACTGGATCTGCGGGTTAAAAACGGTTATCTGACAGTTATGAGCGATGAAAATATTCGCAGCGTACATATATATGATGCTTCAGGAAAGTTAATACATAGTTCAAAAGATAAAGTTATTTCTATCAACGGACTCAAGCCGGGGGCCTATTTCTTAGAGGCGAATTCAATTGCCTGTAAAACTGTAAAACAGTTCGTCAAGCAGTAAAGAAATGCCATACCGGGCAGCAGGACTTAACATGACAATAAGAAATATTAATTATAATCACAGCCAAAGGGGTAGTAAAATGAGATTGTTGATTGCATTACCATTTGTACTGCTTTTCAGTACAGCTTTACTGGCAGACAACCCGGTTATTCAGAACTTTTATTCTGCGGATCCTGCTCCGATGGTATATGGTGACAAGGTTTATTTATATACCAGTCACGATGATGATGTAACGGAGAACAATTTTTTTACCATGAGAGACTGGCTGTGTTACTCTTCTTCTGATATGGTTAACTGGACCGATCATGGAATTGTGGCATCTCTTAAAATGTTCAACTGGATAAATGTCAATAATGGAGGATGGGCTCCACAGTGTGTTCATCGCGATGGTAAGTTTTATCTTTACGTTCCTATCCAGGGAAAGGGAATTGGGGTTCTTGTTGCTGACAGTCCAACCGGACCGTTCCGTGATCCTATAAATAAAGCGCTTGTAAATAAGAACGGTTATGATGACATCGATCCTACGGCATTTGTTGACAGCGATGGACAGGCATACCTCTACTGGGGAAACCCCAAGTTGTGGTATGTCAAACTTAATGAAGATATGACATCATACTCAGGGGATGTGGTAACTGTACAATTCACGGATCAAAGCTTCGGAAAACGTTCCGGGGCATATGATGCCAAAAGACCCTGTACGTATGAGGAAGGTCCCTGGTTTTACAAAAGGAATAATTTGTATTACATGGTATTTGCCGGTGGACCTTTACCGGAACATATCGGCTATTCCACAAGCAGCGGCCCTACAGGTCCCTGGACCTACAAAGGCATCATCATGACCAGTCAGCAGGGATTTGCCTTTACGAATCATGCAGGAGTCTGTGATTTCAAGGATAATTCCTACATTTTTTATCACGATCAAAAATTGTCAAACAGCGGCTACAAACGTTCCGTATCTGTTGAGCAGTTTACATATAAAGAAGATGGATCTATCCCTTCAATTACGGCAACTAAAAACGGCCCCAACCAGGTCGGTTCTCTCAATCCCTATGATACAATCCAGGCTGAGACAATCTGCTGGGGTCAGGGAGTTGAGACAGAGGTTTGCTCTGATGGCGGAATGAATGTCGGCAATATTGAAAATGGCGATTACATAAAAGTAAAGGGAGTCGATTTTGGTAGC
>CAYLVN010000180.1:0-6965 GCA_964387115.1 uncultured Fibrobacter sp. | reverse complement strand
TAACCGGCCTTCCCTGAGTTGATTTGCGTTGTAATAGCAAAGAGAAAAAATCGCCAGCAGTGTGAAAAAATCCAGAAATGGAGACAATGGGTTGTTTATTAAAATCAGTAAAACAGAAAGCAGAACCGGTGCTGCACATATAAAGAACGGGAAAATCAGAGGGTCACTGCGGAACAGGTAGAGAAAATTCCTGATAACCAGAGGCCTGATGGCCTCCGGTGTCAGTCGGCCGGCTGTACGGGAGAGTATAAGTATTACTTTGGCGAAAAGTTCAGACACAAAGAACTGTCCTGTGTGCAATTGAGCAAGCATCATGTCCTTTGATGAGTTCCGGAGAAGACTTCCGGCCAGCAATGCTTCAGACACCCTGAAAAGCAGCACAATAAAGAGGATTAGAGCGACAGGAATAATAACCAGATTAATAATGGATCTATCACGTATTACGATGAATTCAAGAATAGCAATAACCGCAGCACATGAAATAACAAAAGGCATAATCGCTTCGTATATGGCACGAATTGAATGCACAACGATCTGCTTGCGCTGTTGGTATGATAAACTGATCACAAAGAAAAAGTTGCACGTACGCGGGAAACGCACCACACGGGAGATCTTGATAAAAGTAAAAATCAGCCCAGCCGGCATTATGATAGAAAGAAGCCACACTGCGGGAATCTGCGGAATGTTGCTGTTAACAAGCGATATGCCTTCAAAAATTCCGAACAAAAGCAGTCCTGAAAGAAAACCTCTGTAAATAGAGTGCCTCTTATCGGGAACCTTTCCTATCAGGTATCTTTTAAGGTACGATTCAGCCGGCCGGGTTATCATAAACTGCCCCCGGGCACTGCCTTTAAATTACTTGTAAACAGGTCATAATAAATTTCATCGAGCGCATTTCCGGGATTATTCTCAAGCAGCTGTGATACTGTTCCTGCATAGGCAAGGGCTCCATCTTTGAGTATAATTATCTGCTCTGCAATTTTTTCCACGAAATCAAGCATGTGTGAGGAGACCAGCACTCCCCTGCCCTTCTTTGCATACGTGCTCATAATCTGTTTCAGACCGAACACAGCAAGCGGGTCGAGTCCGTTTGTCGGCTCATCGATGATGAGGAATGAGGATGCACACAGGAGTGCAACAGTCAGCGAGATTTTTCTTCGCATACCTTGTGAGCACTCTTCACATGGAACAGTATCGAACCAGGAGCCTAACTGCAGGTATTTACGGAATTCCAGGACCTGTTCGGCAAAAGCTGTATCATCAATAGATTTCATCTCCTTAATAATTGAAAGTGTTTCATATCCGCTCAATTTCTCATCGAGAACAGGATTCTCGGGCGCATAGCCGATTCCAAAACGGTGGAGAAATCCTCCGGTAAGGTCACGGACTGCAATATTATCGACACGATACTCACCGGTAAATTTAACCAGCTCCTGAATAAGGATTCGGATCAGAGTCGTCTTCCCGCTCCCGTTTGATCCTACCAGAGCCGTGATCTTCTGCGCCTCTATCGAGAGCGAGAATGGCCCCAGATGAAACCCGTTTCTGCGGGAATAAGCATAGCCTACGTTGTCCATGGTAAAAAGCATGATATTTCTCCTCTTGTACCGATAATTTCATCTGGTAAGTACGCTTCAGCTCTGCTTTTTATTATGTGAAAAGTTGAAAGTCACGCCACATGGCGTCCCCAGAATTTTATCGCATCACCGCCAAAGCTGTTTCTTATGGAATCAATAGCGTTCATCAGGTTGTCCTCCTGTTCACTGTTCGCAAAGAGATCCATCTGGCCGTAAGGAAACGTGAGGTCATAAAATCCGACCCCCAATTCAGCAACCCGTACCCGCCGTGTATGGATTTTCCGCAGTAAAGAGTTGCAATGTTCATAAAGGCTCAAATCGCCTCTGAGTGGTACCTGAAGCCTGACTTTTTTTGAGACATGGGAAGCGTCGGCATAGGTCAGTTTTACCCCGATAGTCTGCGCTGCCAGCCCCATCTTACGGATTTTTGCCCCTGCCATGGAAACCAGCCCAAACATTACACACGCTATCTCATATTCATCATTGGTCTGCTCCCCAAGAATGAGAGACTCGCACACCGAAGGTGCGGGTTTTTCGATCTCCCTCACCGGCGTGTCATCAATACCCTTGGCCTGACGGCTGATTTCGTGTGCTGCGGGCCCCAGAACCGATAAAAGCGAATTCAACGGTATCTGGCTGAGGTCCTTTATGAGGCTAAGGTTAAACTGAAGAATCTGCTCAAGAAGCCGCCTCTCAAGGCCCGGAAGGAAACTAACCGGAAGAGGGGCCATGAACTCCTCCTCACAGCCGCTTAAAACAGTGCAAAGGCCGGCAGGCTTTATGACTCTTGTGGCGACCTTGCTCACAAGACGGTTTTCTGCCAGCCCGACGGCACAGTCGATACGGCACTCTTTCTTAATTGATTTCCGTACTGAATCCGCGACATCCACTGCCGGCCCCAGAAGGCGTCCGGTACCGGTGAGATCCACAAAAAGATGCCCCGGGCCTGCGGTTTCAGCCAGTGGGGAAAGCTGTGAAGCTACCCCGAGAAGATATTGCTCGACACGGCTGTATTGTGACGGAACCGGGTCTGTTACCTTAATATCGGGACATTTACGCTTCGCTGCTTCAACCGGCATTCCCCTGCATACCCCGGCCTCAGCCGCCTCACCAGACACATCGATAAGAACCCTGCTGGATCCACCAGCCCGCACTCCCATCGGATACCCGCAAAGCCCCGGTTCCAGCATCCTTGCCACAGCCACATAGAAATTGATTATGTTTATATGAATTATGTTTTTCATAACAGCATGTCTGAAATATCATTACTCTCAGTGTAAGCAAATCTATTGCTATTTTTGCAGATTCCCTTTTGTACTGTGATTGTCTCAAACTCTGATTAAAGGGTACCTCTTTTCCCGCTGTGGCCTCTACTCCAGCTTCGTTACACTCAATCGACAAATCACAGCAGATTCGTCTATTTCGTGCGCCTGGCAGGAGCGAATTTTCGCCCGGGGGATCACTTGAAAACTGAATATTTAGAGGTACCCTGAAGATATGCATGCGTAAAAGTTCCTCCCTGTCTTCCTGAGCGCTTTGGCAAAGGAGGGCGAAAGAAGAAATGCCGTTTTATTTCTGGATATTAACAAGTAATATTAATAATAAAGAAAGAACTGTTCATCCTGAGCCTTAAGGATGCATGCAAAAAAATCAGTGGATACTCTCCTTCAATCTCTCGTCGTATTTTACATTTTCCCTCAGATTATTCCTTCTTATCACCCACCATCTCCCTGAGCCTCCTTGCATTTTGCACAGCCTGACCCTTTGAGTGGTTATTAAAAACAACAAGCACCATATCTGTTTTTGCAGCTATGTTTTTTATGAGTGGAACCCATTCGCAAAGCTCGGCATCACTGTATAGATAGTCGTACCGTGTTACGTTATCGCCTTTCCACCAGTTCTCTTTATTTCGGCCGTGGAAACGCACATAGCCCAGATACGAAGTCACCATATCAGAGGGTTTAATGAGTCCGGGAAGCTGCGGCTCATCAACGTTCACCAGTGTGATATCCCGCTCCCTCAAACCTTCGTAGACCGCCTGATTCTGCCAGTGGCCGTTACGAAATTCAACCGCCAGAGGTATATCACTCAGCTTTGCGCACAGATGATCAAGATAGGTGCGGTTTTCGCGGTTATAATGAAAACTGAAAGGGAACTGAAGCAGTACGACTCCCAGTTTCCCGGCATCGACAATAGGCACAATTCCATTCAGGAAGAGAGCTGATTCAGTGGCCAGTGTTCCTGCAGTGATCTCGTGAGTCAAAGTTTTGTGCGCTTTTACCGCGAAGGTGAAATCAGGACCGGTCTGCGATACCATTCTTTGTGAAAGTTTGGCCTCGGGCATGCGGTAATAGGTAAAATTCAACTCTGCCATGCTGAATTCGGCCGCATAGAACTTCAGGTAATCCGATTGCCTTGTACCCGGAGGATAAAGAATGCCTTCCCAGTCTTTATAGGAATAGCCGCTTGTTCCTGTAATGATCTTTCCCATAATGGATCACCCTGTTACGTATTTGCGCGCGAGTTCAAGCCGTTTGCCTCTAAGCGGCAGATCATCGATTCGTCTTATGGCTCTCTCTTTGCGGAGTCTGATAATCTTCCCTGCAGTTTCAGGTCCGATTCCCGGTACTCTGAGCAGTGTGCTTTTATCGGCGTTTCTTAAGCTGACCGGAAAAAAATCCGGGTGATGGTCGGCCCAGACCCGCTTAGGATCGCTCTCCAGTGAGAGATTTCCCGTCTTGTCGTAGTATATGTCCTGCTCTGTAAAACCGTATTTCCGGATGAGAAAATCGGTTTGATAGAGGCGGTGTTCCCTTATGAATGTCTGGTCTTTATTTGGGGGTATATGTTTCTCCCCGGGGATTGATTGATCTCCCAGCCCCCGCTGGTAAGCGGAAAAATAAACCCGGTTTAAGCGGAGTTTATTGTAAAGACCGGCTGTGTACTTTACTATTTCACTGTCATTCTCATCGGATGCCCCCACTATGAACTGAGTGGTCTTCTTTATTTTGTGATACCGGCCCTCCTTTGCGGTCAGGGCGCTTATAAGTCGGAGCGGGCCGATAATGTCTTTGATATAATCTTTTCTGGATGAGAGTTTACTGAAGTGATGCTGACCGGGGGTTTCAATATTAAGGGAAACCGCATTGGCCAGTCCCAGTGCATCCTCAATTGCGGCATCAGAAGCTCCCGGAATAATCTTTAGATGAATGTGGCCCCTGTAGGCGTATTTAGTCCGCAGAATCCTGGCGGTGTCGTTTAAAAGCCGCATGGTGTTATCAGGTGTGCCAGTTACACCGGAACTTAGAAAAAGACCGAAGACCTTTTTGCTTCTGACATACTCCAGGTATGTCTTTGCCATTTCATCGGGACCGATTGTGCACCGCGGCACATCAGCGGTGCTTCTATACGGACAATACCCGCAATCATTTACGCACACATTTGACATGAGGGTCTTGAGCATTATGGAGTAGCCGCCGCCTGGAAGCGATACCGGGTAAAGCCAAGCCCCGTCCTCTCCCCTCTTTCTCCGGTCTTTATCATTTGTACCGCATGCGCATGCCAGATCATACTGCGATGCGTCCGAAAGCATCTGCAACTTACGTGTAGTTTCCATGACTTTAACTCTGAAGCCTGAATTCAGTACTTTCTGATAACTCCAACCAGTTTGCCCGCTATTTGAATAGAGCTGGCTGAAGAGAGGATCATATCGGGGTACGCTGGGTTTTCCGCACGAAGAATCACTTTACCGTTTTCTTTAATAAACCGTTTCAAGGTCGCATCTCCATCTATAATAACCACAACGACTTCCCCGTGCTCTGCGGATTGTTTTTTTCGTATAACAACGATATCGCCGTTTAGAATTCCCATCCCTGTCATGCTGTCGCCCTTGATGCGGAGCGCAAAGAGCCCTTCACCCCTGAAAATCGATCTATCTAAAGTTACATAGCCATCAACGTTCTCTATGGCGGTGATCGGCTTCCCTGCTGCTACAGCTCCTATCAGCGGAACCTCTACCCCCTCGTCATCAGCACTCCTTAGAGGAATGCCGGCCGTGATTTCTATTCCGCGCGCCTTGCCAGCAAGCAGACGTATAAATCCTTTCTGCTCGATAAGACGCAGATGCTGGCGGACATTGTTAAGACTGCGATAGCCCAGCTTTCCAGCTATCTCCCGGACTGTGGGAGGAAAGCCGGTTTCACTTCTATGTTTCACTATAAAAGAGAAAACCCTCTCCTGTTCCGCGGTCAGCTCAGTAAATGACATCGTCAACTCCTGCTGAAAATTTTTCCTGCGATGACAAGCCTGCGTTCTCCTCCGGGCATGCTTACAAATCCACCTTTCATGGAAAACGCCCTGGCCGGCAGTAATGCCTGACTCTTAAGAGTGTCTCTTTTATTCTGCGGATCGCTGCGTGCATTCCAGAGCCGTAAAGGCTGGAACACAGGAAGCGCCATCTGTATCGGGGTGTCTGCGTAAAAAACCGGCTCTACTTTCATATTACCTCCATTGTTATTTTAAATATACTGTACATTTGAACAGTATGCAAGAAAAAAGTTGCAAGTCACAAGTTGCAAGTCACAAGTAAGTTAAGAGTAAGAGTTACAAAGGGTACATTTTCCATAGGCCATTGTTTGTTCTTTCCTGTTTTTTATTTTCCCATTTTTCCCTGGCCCGGGCTGCCATTAAGAGTTGATTAAAACGGGTCAAATTGTCTGACCAGCCTGAAAGGCTGAACTATTCAGCGAAGGGCAACGCCCTGGTAAAAAGAAGGTATCACAGGTCACGTTCCGGTAAAGACGTCCGGCGGGACGTTTCTCTACCATAACGGAATCACAAGTCACAAGTTAAGAGTTAAGAGTTGAAAATCAATTAGGTATTGAGTGGTTGTAATTCAAAAGAATATTCAGGAAACAGGTATGAAACGGCGCATTCTGAAGTGCAGAAACAGACTCAGAGTTATTGACATTAGAATATTGCGGATTTAATGAACATAAATTGATTTACACAGCTCTAAAACATATATTATTGCTAATTTACTTTTTCATCTTGACATTGTGAAATGCTGAGAACGACTGGCTGGGGCTATTGTTCAACTCAAAATGCAGAAAGAAGACTACATCAGAACACACTGTCCGTTTACCTGAGTGTTTTTCTTCTGAGCATACTTTCGATTCCATACTTATATCGACTCTGAACGAGAAAACCTGTTGCTATATGGCAATTGAGAGTATCCGTTCTTTACTTCGTACTAGGTGGAGCACAGCTGAGAGTCTCTGTGTAAATGTAGCAACTCTTCTGGCAAACCTGTTTAAAACTCCTGTTACAGGTATATCTCTGGTAAAATCCGGCACATCTTACGGAGCCCGTTTTCAAAACGGTAAAATG
>CAYLVN010000179.1:6739-6999 GCA_964387115.1 uncultured Fibrobacter sp. | reverse complement strand
GCTACTGAATCTGAACTTACGCTGACATAATCAAGATGTTTGACAAAAGATGAAAACACCGGAAGACGGGCATAACTTGTCTTAATGACCACACCGGTTTTTTTCAGAAATGGAATGATTATGGGGCCATCGAGACGGCTGCGGTGGTTTGCCACAAAGATCTTTGGCGAGTCGTCCTTGATTCCCTGAAACGAGGGTTTTTCCGCGATTTTGTAGATGTGGAGACCTGGAAGAAATATTCTGGTGAGAAAAAAAAGAAA
>CAYLVN010000179.1:0-6729 GCA_964387115.1 uncultured Fibrobacter sp. | reverse complement strand
TTTACAGTTCTTGCGGTCTTGTACATGAGTTCTGGACTGAATGAGAGCAGCAGAAGAAACGGTGAAAAGATCATGTATAAACCGTACGACAAAAAATAAACAGAATAGCCAATGCCGCATAAGAGAATTCTATGCAATGCTTTTTTTGCTTTATGACTGGAATTCATCTGCAAATCAAGTCAGAACGGGGAAATTATTTCCCTTAAATAGGGAAGATTAGAATCTTTTTTTGAAATCACCGGTTCAGAAACCGGCCAGTTTATCCCGATGTCGCTGTCATCCCACCGGATACCCCTGTCATGGGCCGCAGAGTACGGGTTGTCAACTTTATACTGGAATTCAGTATTCGGAAGAAGCGTACAGAACCCATGTGCAAAACCTCTTGGAATAAACAGCATCATGAAGTTTTCCTCTGTCAGTTCAAAGCCGGCCCACTTGCCGAAAGTCGGGGAGTTTTTTCTCAAGTCAACTGCCACATCGTAAACCGCACCTTTTGTAACCCTGACAATCTTAGCCTGACTGAAAGGGGGAGCCTGAAAATGAAGTCCCCTTACCACTCCCGTACTCTCCGATTTTGAGTGGTTGTCCTGTACAAAACAGGCATCAATGCCGGCATCAGCAAATATTTCCTTTGAATAGGATTCCATGAAGAACCCTCTGTTATCCTTGAAAACTGCGGGCTTTATGAGCAAAAGCCCATCGAAGTCTGTTTTAATGAATTCCATCTCACTCCTGAACTGTTATTTCGGTTTTTACAATACTCTGAAAATCTCCAGCCTTGGTGACAAGTGCCTGAAGATATTTTCCGTAGCTGTTCTTCTCCATGGGCTTTGCCAGTTCCAGAAGATCTTCTGCGCTTATATAACCCAGTCTGTAAGCTATCTCTTCAGGACTGGAAACTTTCAAACCCTGCCTCGATTGAATCATCTCTACAAACAGTGCTGCCTGGAGCATCGACTCGTGAGTTCCGGTATCAAGCCAGGCGATTCCACGCCCGAGTGTAAGGACCTGAAGTTCACCGAGCTGAAGATAAGCCCGGTTCAGGTCCGTAATTTCCAGTTCACCACGGGGAGATGGTTTGATTGAAGAGGCCAACTGCGGCGCACGTGAATCATAAAAGTAGAGACCCGTTACGGCCAGGTTTGATCTGGGGACAGAGGGTTTTTCAACCAGTCCGGTGACTTTACCTGCCTTATCTATCTCAACAACCCCGTACCTTTGGGGATCGTTTACCTGATAGGCAAAAATTGTCGCTCCGGATGGCTGTGATACCGCCTGTTTAAGACTGGAAACTAATCCATGCCCCCAGAATATATTGTCCCCCAGAATCAACGCTACCCTATCCTCACCAATAAATTCTTTTCCGATTATCAGTGCCTGAGCCAGGCCTTCAGGCCGTTGCTGTTGAGCATACTGAAGAGATATACCCCATTTCGATCCGTCGCCCAGAAGTTTCTTGAAACTCGGGGCATCTTCCGGTGTGGTGATTATCAGAATGTCCCTGATACCCGCAAGCATCAGAATAGATAAAGGATAGTAGATCATTGGCTTGTCATAGACAGGCATCAACTGTTTGCTTACCGATATGGTGACCGGATACAACCTTGTTCCTGAGCCGCCGGCCAGAATGATTCCTTTAACCACTATTCCTCCTTTTTATTCCAGAATTTCAAATATACTTTATTAGTACGTGCACGTGCATTGAGAGGAAGCAGGTGATGAATTCCGAACTATCTAAAACTGTGCAACAATTTCTGGACTATGTAGAAAAGGAGAGAGGTTTTTCGGCACATACTGTTGAAGCCTATAAGCGCGATCTAATGCAGTTTGAGCAGTTTCTGGCAGAAAAACGCATCCCTTTGAGTATCGATGGTGCAATGCGCAAGCAGAATATAAGGGCATTTATGTTCCAGTTGAGCAACAACGGCCAGCGCCCAAGATCTGTAGCCAGAAAAGTCGCGGCCCTGAAAAGTTTTTCGAAATTCTGCGTACGCAAAGGGCTTTTAGAGACAAATCCCTCAAAAGTGGTAGCCACACCGAAACTCGACAAACCTCTCCCGGTTTTCCTTACACAGAAACAGGCAGAAGAGATAAAACCACCTGTAGAGAATGAATTCGAAGATCTGCGCAATTTCGCGGTAATGGAATTTTTTTACGGGAGCGGAATACGTCTTTCTGAACTTCATGGCCTGAATTTCGATTCAGTTGATTTGCGTCAGGAAACAGTGAGGGTACTGGGAAAGGGGAAAAAGGAGCGTATAGTCCCCCTGACCTCTTCTGCAATAGAGGCTCTTAACAAATATAGGCCATTTTATCCGGGACAACCCACTCCTGGCAGTGCAATATTTGTGAATAAAGAAGGTAACCGCTTATCACGCCGTCAGATAGAGAGGATCGTAGGGAAAGAGCTCACGGGTGTGAGCATGCAGAAAAAACGCAGTCCCCATGTCCTGCGCCACTCTTTTGCCACCCACCTGATGGATTCCGGGGCGGATATACGTGCTGTTAAAGAGCTCCTGGGACACTCGTCACTGAATACGACTCAGATCTATACTCATATCTCCAGAGAACACCTGCTGCGCGTCTACCGTCAAGCCCACCCCAGAGCGGAAAAAGGGCAGGGTGCCGAACCTGGGAAAGTTTAGTTGACACTAAACTGAAAGTTGCACTATATATATTGTATTACTTTTTCAAGCTGTAAAATAATAATCATCAACAAATCTATCTCAGGGGATAATGATGGAAAAGACGGCTATGATCCGCAGATTACTGTTTTTGGTTCTTTTTGCCTCAGGAGCAGTCAATTCTCAGCAGTATCCGCCAGTGATCTATGTACCGGTCACTTTCTATGATTTTCATTCAGACCGGTCTAATCCCGAATTCGAGCAGCGTCACCAGGGTGGAACACGTACCGGGATGGTTGCATCGAAGCTTGGTGCGGATGGCAAGCTGGTTCTTGGACCTGTTCCTTACATGAATTACGGGATAGCAAACTGGTTTAAACCCTGGAAAGCCGGTGACAAGACCTATCCTCTCTATGATCCCAGGGGTAAGCCGGGAGAGGTTTTCCGTGGCGGTGATAACTGGCAAAAGGAATTCCAGCAGTCTGTGAGTTACATGGGAATGGAAACCGCAACACATGATACATCTTTTATAAACAAGGTTATCCACGACTCTCTGCCCTTCAAACATATCGGTGGCGGACAATATGAATACCGCAATGACTCTTTTTTTCCACTTGACAAAAGAGGCTTTGGTAACGAGTGGAACCACGAACTTGGAAACCCTGATCAGCCCAACGATGTAAATCACAACTATGCCTTTACAATGGAACTGCACTGCAGTTTCGTAAAGCAGTCCGGCCTGACCTTCAAATTCAGGGGTGATGATGACGTATGGGTGTTTGTAGATAACAAGCTGCAGATGGACCTTGGAGGGATACATGAAGCAGTTGACGGATTTATAAGCCTTGACAACATATCCGGACTGGCAAACGGAAGTTCGTACTCTCTCGATGTATTCTATGCTGAAAGGCACTCCGCGGAATCACACATCTGGATTACGACAAATGTCATTTTCGCACCCTCAAACCTGCGCCTCTACAGACATCCCGGAGTACCTGATGCAGGGAACAATCAGCCGCTTGGCTCTCAAGATTCTGTACGTATGGGCCAGACCTATTCTCTTTACGGGCATATCTTTGACAGCACGGGAACATGGCGACCGGAATACGACAGTCTTATAAGATGGGAACTTTCTCCGGCAGACGGGCTTGGTGCAACCAGAGGTTCCGGCACATCTGTCACCCCCACACGGCCTGGAACATACCGTCTCACTGCCCGCTTTACTGATACGGCTAACCCGACCAGGGAATCTGTGGCATCGATAACGCTGTATGTAGGATCAGGTCCTCTGCCCCCGCCCTACACTCTGAAGCTCTATAATCAACCGGGTGACCCGGCACTTCTTACACCACTGAATGGTAATGATGTTGTCACTGCCGGCCAGGTTTACACCATTTACGGTCACCTTTTTGACACCTCAGGAACCTTGATGAATGGATATAACAAGTATATAAAGTGGAGCATCGTAGAAGTAAACACAGGGACCACCCCATCACCGGAGATCGGCGCATCTACATCTGTCATGCCCACCCGTGCCGGACAGCTGACCCTTAACGCATACTTTGCCGACCCCGATAATCTTGCCCGCCCGCCATCACAGGAAAGAGTTGTTCTTACTGTAAATGCCGATGTCGCACATCATATAGATATTCAAGCCGACTCAGTGGTGAAGAACTATACCGGTAATGATGATTTCGACGAATTGATTTTCGGGAAAAACGATGAAAGCGAAAAAATTTTTGCAGTCGTCAGGGATCGATTCGGGAACTTCGTACGCTACGCCGATTTCGCCAGCTGGAGGAGCGGTAATCCGCAGATAGCTGACGTTACTGCCTTTAACGGCAAGAGCACTGTCGTTCAGAAACAAGAGGGGGGAATCGGGGAAGAGACTATAATAATTGCCTACGAACAGGGCCTGATTCCTGACACAATCAGTGTGGGAAGTACCGGTAATTCTGCGGCTACCGCCTGGCCAAATCCCTTTGTTCCAGGAGAGAGTTTACTGCCCGGTTTAGGAGGAGGTGGTGGTGGAGGTAAAGTGTACCAGTACTATGAAAATGTGCTGCAGCCCTACGCCAGAAATCCTTACGGTATACTCATTGGAGCAGAGTCCCCAAGACCGCTTGTTCCGCTGAATCCCTCTGAGGCACAAAACCCGAAGGCCTCCTATGCACATGTTAATATCTACGATGCTGTAGGGAACCTCGTGGCATCATCCAGATCCGGCCGTAAGGATCTTAAAGTCCTCCGGGCCAAAACATCCCGTACATTCGGGGTTGTCTGGGATGGAACAAATGATAAAGGCCGGACTGTTGGTGCAGGCGTTTATCTGGTTGATATCAAAGGGAAACAGTCTGACGGGAAGCCTTATTTTAAACAGATGAAAATCGCAGTTAAACGAGGGAATGATAAATAGAATTATGAATTATGAATTGTGAATTAGGGCATTCGTGATGCCTGAGTTGCTTTATCGGTTTTTCCACTGAAAGATCAAAAAAAAAGCCGGATCAGATCTCCGGCTTTTTTGTTTAAAGAAGTTGTTTGTCACATTTCCTTATTCATTTTGCAGTGTGCTGATTTGGATTTCGGACATTTGTCTGTCTTTCCATGAGCAGCTTTACACTCTTTACTGCATTCTTTGCTGCACCCTTTATGAAACTCTTTAGCGCGCTCTTTATTGCACTCTTTATTAACGATTTTGGAAAACTGCTCTGCTGTCAGGATCTGTTTTATTTTCAGTAAATGATCATGACGAGCGATAGTAATCTCTTTGTGCAGATTACCAAGTTCTCCAGCATAGGTATCAAGTGCGCTTTTTGAAGGTTCTCCTTTTAGAAGTTCTTCTTTGGTTTTTTCTCTAATCGTTCGTACAGCCTCGAAGTTTTTCTTTCGGGCTTCACCCATCTCACTGTGAAGTGTCTTCAGTTTCTCTTTCTGCTCTGCAGTAAGCCCAAGTTCCGAAAACATGTTGTTCAGACATCCCCGGGGAGACTTTGCTGGCTGCGAGAATGCGGTTGAGAGTGAAAGTGTCAGCACGGACAGAAACAAAGCGACTTTTTTCATAGAAAACTCCTTTCAGAAAAGTATCACCGGCTAAAACCCGCCGATAAATGCATAGTTTTCGAACTCCTGTTCAAGATCATCACCGTTAAGGTAGTCACTGATAATCTGCAGCTCATCGGCGACCTCTGGTTGCAAGGCGACATCTTGAGTTTTCTTATCTATAAGGCCAAAGAATCCAAGTGCCATGATCAGTGAAGCGGCCAGTGCAATAAGACTGCTCCTTGTTGTAGTATGTAAAGCCGCTCTTCTGGCAATTTTTTCATATACTCCGGATGGCATCTCAGGAACCTGTGACAGCTCCTTATAAAAACGATCTTCACAATTCATACAGCCTCCTTAATTTCCGGCTCTTCCTCAAATCTCTTCCTTATACTCTCTTTGAGACGGTGCAGTCTGGTTCTGAGTGTACCGGCAGAGCACCCTGTTACAGACTCGATATCATCATAACTCAAACCGTCGACCTCCCTGGCCACCAGAAGAAATTTATCTTCTACAGAAAGGTTAGAGAGCACTTTCTCCACCATATCCTTCATCTCATAACCGTCCGTCTCCCTGCCGATATAAAGGTCATCATCGTAGACCTGATGAGACCGGAAGCGGTTGCGCCTGTTTGTGGAAGCCAGCACCGCATTGTATGTAATGCGGTATATCCATGTTGAAAGAGCCGATTCAGCATTGAACTTGCGCAGAGACTTGTGAACATTGATAAATGTCTCCTGAAGCAGCTCCGTGGCCATGTTCCGGTCTCCAGTCATTCGCATCACGACCCGCCAGACAAAAGGCGAATAGAAATCATACAGGGACTTAAATGCATTCTTATCACCTTTAACAGCTCTCAGCTTTGTGATATCGTCAATTTCTTCCATATATTCTCAACTAATTAGATACATTCATAATGGAAAATGTTACAATTCTTATTGAAATATACATATCATAACTGTGAAAACAGATATAGGGGTCAGGTGTTAAACCTGAAAGTCGCAGTTGGGGAGAAAAAAATAACGTAAGACAGTTTTCATTCAGTCTGCTTTCTTTCGTGTAT
>CAYLVN010000178.1:0-7042 GCA_964387115.1 uncultured Fibrobacter sp. | reverse complement strand
AATCGCTTTTCTGCCCTTTACCCATCTTCTCACCCGGTTTCTTCAGTATCTATTCAAGGAGAAAATATCAACCGGAGTTCCTGCTCTGACTCACCTTGATTCCCGTCTTCATGAAACGCCTATGATTTCCATTGAACAGTCAAGACTCGAAGTTATCAGGATGGGAGAGATCGCCGGAAAGATGATGGATTCGCTTCGGGAATTTCTGACAGGCTCTACAGAAGAAAAGGAACTGATAGACAAGCTCTTCAATCAGGAACAGCTGCTTGACCGTATGCAGGAGGAGATCACCATTTTCCTCACTAATCTGCTTTCACAGGAACTTGTTTCATCTATCGCCAGGGAAGCTCAGGAACAGTTGAGGCAGGCTGATGAGTATGAATCGGTAAGCGATTATATCGTCTCAATTTTAAAACTGAATCTTCGTCTTAAAAACGCGGAATTGACACTGGATAAAGAAGAGGTTGATGATATGCTGGAACTTCATGCCGCAGTAGATGATTATTTCGGGATGATTTTCAATGCGCATCGTAAACATGATGTCAATATTTATATCAAGGCCAGACCGCACGGTGATTCCATAACCCACCTTTTCCGCCGGATGCGCTCACGTCTGCTTAAAAAATTGTCTGTCAAACAGCTCGATCCTCTTATCACGATAGTTTACCCTGATATTCTTACCGGATACCGGCGCATTAAGGATCATCTGCTGAATATTGTTGAAGCTGATTCAGACGAGGCCAAAGAAGCATCTTCACCGGTTCTGGCCAGCGAGGAAGAGCTGGTCTGAGTCGCAAGTTGCAAGTCACAAGTCGGGAGTTGCCAAAGTTGTGTGTTTTTCTCAGTGCTTGACTTATGCACTCGGATCAGAGCGAATTGCACTTATCCTTATATTCCCCGGCCTTAGGTATCTAATTTCCGGGAGGCTACAATACGTTTTAATCTACCAGCAGTTCGTCAGCGCGGCGAAAAAGGCATTGTAAATGTGGTGAAATTACCTGCCTTTGCAACTGGTGGACAACACGGGGTGATAGCGGAAGACTGGCGTCTTCGACAGGCTGTAGCGAAAGAGGGGACACCCTCTTCCAGAAAATCTTTATTCTTAAAAATCAGGTGCTCACCGGTTGATATTGAAAGTCATTTTCCCTGATGATTTTGTAAAGATTTCCAGAACGTAGACACCCTTTGAAACGTGTCCGATATCGATCGAATTATTGGAAGTTTCTGATGAATCTACAAGTTTTCCCGACATATTAAAGATTTTGTACCGGTTAAAGTTGATATCATTGAGATATATCTTTGTTCCAATGATTTTTGGTATAATCCCTCTGGAATTGGCTGGGCCTGTTTTAGATCCTGCGGTATTGACAGGGGGCAAACCCTCGACAATACCCTGGTGGAATCCGGTGTAAGCAGCTTTGGGTTGATATTGTTCGTTGAAAAGAAGCGCGTTCTGTCCCATTCTCCAGTATGAATTGGTATTGTCCGCTACACCCCAGAGACATATCCAGTCTACCCCTCCTGCGGCCGCTGCTTTTGCAAAGTCATGATATCCTTTTGTCTGGGCCTCATCCAACTGGGGCGACCACTGGGATTGCTTTGCCGGTGCGATCTGATCGGTATCACCATAATCGACTTCAGTGATATAGACCTCCAGACCGAGTTTCTTATACTCCGCTACAGCCGTGGTCAGCTTTGACCAGTCATAAGTGCGGTCAAGTCTGAAATGGCCCTGAAACCCGACTGCATCAATCGGCACTCCTGTATTCACCAGATGCTTGACTAACTGATAAAACGCCCTTGCCTTTACAGAATTATCCCAGAACTCGATATAGTAATCACGCAATTCAAGTTTTGCCGAAGTTTTTGATCGAGCCATCTCAAAAGCTTTACGAATATACACAGGATGCTTATCGTAAACTTTAGCATTCCCTGTCAGACCTGATTGATCCATTTCCCATCCAAGCTGCTGCCAGCGGCATTCAGTTTCAGTTGGCCAGTATTTCCCATCCCAGGTAAACGCCTCATTCACAACATTCCAGTAATCCACCTTGGATGCGTTGCCGTTGGTGGTGATGGCTTCAGTTATCCAGCTCTGCAGCAGATCCTCAAGCTGATCATTTGTCCATGTACCTGAATTAAACCATGCGGGGAAATAGGTTCCCGAACCGCAAAGAAGATGTATGCATGTTTTTTTATTGTTCTCATCTGCCCAGTTTATGACTCTGTTCATATCACTTAAATTGTAGGCTTTGGGATTCTGAGCTGTTCCGGTCCATACACCCCATGCCGGATAAGATGTTGTCTGTACCAGACCGAATTCGCTCTTAATCGTATTTTGAACTGAACTGGATGCTTTCCAGCCGAACAGCCCCTCTTTATCCGAGCTTCCGACCTCTGCGGTAGCACCGATCAGAATGCGGGTGTCATTAAGCACTGCTTCTGAAGCTGACAGGTGTTTAGGGAACAGCACAATTGCACACAGTAAGAGTAATACCAGAGATAGATTTAACGAAAGAAGTTCTGGCTTTGATTGTCTCACCGGAAGCCAACTATTATGAGAAGGAAAGCGATTTATCGACTTGAAATTCAGTGCTGCAAACATCCACACTCCTTTGATTGCGTTCTTTACCATACAAGTGTTGTCCGTCAGAATTGATCGAATGCCCAAAACGGTCTGACTTCTAACAATATAGCGGTTTAGAGTGTGCCGATTAAAAAAGAAAAATTAATATATTAAAATAATCGTTATACTGTTATATTTAAGAGGTACTTTTCAAAGATGGACCCAGATGAAAACACGAAGCGCTCCGGTGTTATCAGAAACTGTCAGGAAGATACGCGGGATTATTGAAGATAGTACTGATGAGTGTCTGCCATCGGTGAGGAATCTCGCGGGGCTGTGTATGGTTTCCCCTGTAACTGTAATCAGGGCGGTCGCAGTATTAAGGGAAGAAGGGGTAATAGAGGGTGGATGGGGGAAAGATTATACTATCATCGGTAAGAAAACATCATCTCCTGAGTTTACAAATTGTCTGAAAACCGGTAAGGTAGAGGCAATTGCCCGGATGCTCAGGAACGATATAAACGGAGGAAAATACCCTACACATCAGCCGTTGCCTTCAATCAAGCAGATGTCGGCATATTACAACGTGAGTTATCCGTCGATTAAAAAGATTCTTGAAATGTTATGTAAAGAAAACATCATCAGGCGCATTGGTGTCCGGTATCATTTTTTTACCAGCCGGATTAAACCCCGTCCCAGGATCGCAATAGTCGCATTTGGAACAGGTAGAAATTCTGTAAAAATAGAGACAGAGCGTGAACGCAATTTTTATCGTTTACTTTCCACAGCAGCTATGAACCACAATGTTATGCTGGAAACTGTCTGTTGCAATGATTCCCTTGAGGAACCGCAATTTTATACCCCGGATGACACACCTCTTGAAAAATTTTTGAGAAGTAAAGATATCAGCGGCATTATCCTTTCTTCATACCACATGAGAGATTCGGCAGAATGCCTGCGTAAATTATTACAGTTTAATATCCCCATTTCGGCATGGGTCGAAGATCATCGAATTCAGAAAATGATTGACCGTTACAGCGGCAACCAGAAGAAGTTATCATTCTTTGACTCCAGTTATTCAATACTTCCAGGTCTGGAGGTCGGCAGATATCTGATCGGTAAAGGACACAAAAGAATCGCTTACATCTCGACGTTCCATGAAAGCCCCTGGTCACAGAACAGGCTGAGCGGGCTGAAAAAAGCAGCAGATTCTTACCCTGACGTCCAGATATTCCCCTTTGTATGCAATCAGTTTCTAAACGACTACTATTTTCTGATGAAAGTGCAGGAATCGTCCTCTTTTGATAGAAATTGTTCGGCCCGGAGAATAGTTAAAAATCTGCACCCTTTTCTGAAAAACAGGATCTCTTCGATCAGATTTGAACATGATACACTTTTACGTGACAGTTTGATTTTTACCGAATGTGAAGGGTTGATGAAAGAGGCTCTCGAGAACAACTCTATAACAGCCTGGGTGTGTGCAAATGATCATATTGCGGTATTGATAACCGATTACTGGAATTATTATTCAGTGCCGCTTGCCCAACGCCCTGCTCTAATAGGATTTGATAATTCATTTAAGAGTTTCGAAAGAAATATCAGTTCCTATGAGTTCAATGTATCTGGAGAGGTACAATTGATGCTGGACCATCTTCTCTATCCCAACAGCTCACATTTAATGAATAATAAGCCTGCGGTAAGATTGAGTGGAAGAATTGTTGAACGTGCGGGATAATCGCAAATTCGTCCCTTCCCGGATGCATAAGTCAGGTAGTAAACAGATGGAATTTAAAGGCCAGCCAATCTGCCGTAGATAGCTTAATCACACATGTCCTGCCGTAAGGGAGAAAAGTGATGTACTTTACACAAATAATGCTTATATTGATACATGAATTGCTTTTTTCTGTAAGGTATGCCATTGCACATACGGCCATGATTATTTAATCGGTTAGACAAAGGGGGGTATATGGTGTTGCGTTGTTTATTGGCTATTGTGGCGGTTCTTTCAATGTCGGCAGGAGTTTTCGGCCAGGGAGCGCAGACAAAGAATATGCGTATTGCCGGAGTAAATCGTTCTTACATCATTTACGTACCTTCCGGCATAAACAAACCACCGCTTCTTTTCACTCTCCATGGTTACAACCAGGATGCAGCGTGGGCACATTCCGCTACAAAGATGGACAACGTTGCGGAACGTGAAAAATTTATTGTCGTTTACCCCGATGCGATCAACAGATCGTGGGACATGTCGGGTCCAAATGATTATAATTTTCTGATGGCGATTATCGACACCGTGGATAATAAGTATGGTATCGACAGGGAACGGATCTACTCCTGCGGGTTCTCTCAGGGCGGATTTATGACTTTTCAGCTTGGGTGCCGGTATTCCGATATATTCGCTGCAATCGCACCGACTTCAGGACATCTCAATGGTGATTGCAATCTCTCACGGCCGATGTCGATGAGGCTGACGTTTGGTACAAATGAGGGCTTCAGCGGCGGGACAGCTGCGTTTATGGATGATGTCAAGAAATGGATAAAAAATTGCAATTGCCCGGAAACACCGGTGGTGACACGACCGTACCCTGAAGGTAAAAATAATTCCTATGTCACCAGGCTCTATTACGGTCCATGTGATCAGGGCACGGTAGTTATTGCGGATTCAATCCGTACAGGTGGGCATGAATGGCCTATGAATACAAATGATCGCATAAACAACAGCGAAGAGACTTGGGCATTTCTGAAGAATTTTACCCTTAAAAACAGTACTTCTGTATTGAGACAGCCACTTTCCGGGATTCACACAACACTCTGTGCTTCGTATGCATCCGGTGTTATTCATTTAAAAGGTGCAGATGAAAAAAGCCGGGTGCGTGTGATTGACACTAAAGGCCGGACAGTCTCCAGTGCAACAGTTTCAAAACAGGCATTTACTTTCAGTAACAAGCCATCAGGTATTTACATGGTCATGGTAAACGGGAAGAGCGGATTTGCTGCACACAAAGTTATAGTTCCCTGATAACTGAACTTATGCACCCGGGATAAGCGCGAATTGCACTTATCCCGGGTGCATAAAGGCTTTCACAAACTGGAACCTCTGTAAGCCTTCCTCACTCCCGCCACGAATTGTCACGCCGTTGAAGAACGGCATCCAGGAACGGTTGGAACAGTAGAAGATGGTTTCCGGCCTCCGCCGGAATGACGGAGTGCAGCTGTTACGTTATTCACATAAGTAACCTTTCAGCACAACCGTAACGGACGTCATGCCGTTGAAGAACGGCATCCATCCGAGAATTAGGAAATCGGAGAAGATGGTTTCCGGCTTCCGGCGGAATGACGGGGAAAAAGCTGTTATGTTACCTCACTTCTGTCACACCTTCTACCTTGGGGGGGCCAAAAGTGAGGTCCCAGCCGTGATTAAACTATCGTCCTCTTCTGAACTCTTTAGGAAACGTGGTTCCGCCCTGGTTATCCTGAGGAAGTATCCCGTTGAAACCGTGTTTTGCATACTCTGACAGAGTCAGAATCGCGGCGCCATTCTTGACATTGACATTTTTGTCAATATGAGTACTGGCTTTGTCCGGACTCTCCCAGAACCCCGTACTCCATCGTGCGCCAAGAGTGTCGGAATCAAATTTGTCTTCCCATTCAGGAGTGAAGTTGGAACCTTTGCCGGGGGTGTATTTGTAATATTTTATCCAGTTTATATACAAGTGTCTTGGCAGTACCTCCGGGTTAAACTGCCCGGCCCATGATGGATTAAGAGATGGCCAGATATTAAAGCGCATCTGCATCGGAACATTACGGAATTTCTTGACTAAATCACTGTTATCCTTCCTTATCAGGCTATCATTGAGTTTCCATGAGATGTAATCAGGTGTCCATTCAATGGTATAGGTGTTGTATCCTGATGTAAGATCTTTATCCACATGGTGAAAACTTTCCAGATGCTGCATATTGGACCAGCCACCGGTTCCGTAATGAATTGCACTCTGAAAACCTTTGCGGCTGCATCCCAGTACCTCGATATCAATTTCATTCCAGATTGCATCGTTATCACCGGAATCTTGTTTCCAGAGGAAAAATGAGCTTATGACACCATCCGCTCCTACCATTCTCATACGTACTTCAATGCGTCCGTAAGTCACACTCCCTTTAGTGAAAAGTTCAGCGCTTCCCAGCATTTGCTGCTGTGCAAAAGCCGTGTGAACGGGTATGATCATCAGAAGGCATAATTGCATGATTTTGTTTATGACCGGAAAACGATTAATGGTATTCTGGAGATTCAATCTGTTTATCCTTTCTGTATCAGAATCGTTTTAACGTATCAGATACAGAGAAAAGTTGATAAAATTCACTGTGAGATAATTTAGCATCCTGACTTCACCTGATGCAACTATTTACTTCCTAACTTATGCATTCGGGAAGGGACGAAGTGCGTTTAGACCTTGTAGCAGAAAGGGTTGAACAAATCGC
>CAYLVN010000177.1:2647-7047 GCA_964387115.1 uncultured Fibrobacter sp. | reverse complement strand
AAACTCTCTTTGGTTTCAACAAAACCGTGTTGCCACTAACTTTGATACGATGTCTGATTTTATAACGCATTTTCAGGTATTTGCTGATCTCAATGCACTCACTATCTGACAATTTGTGCTGATAAAATACGACTTCAGCAATTAAACCTGGCCAGGGAAGGCGACCGTAATGCTTGTTTGCCCCTCCAATCATCAGATTGCCGCCGATACCATCGGTTGATGAAGATATTGAATTACAAAGTTTACCCGTGATACTTGTTTGTATAGTTATAGAATCCGAGCTGTTCGGACCGTTTGAGCGGAAAACGATGATTTTCCATGTTGTATCAAGTTTTACACTGCTTTCTCCTACAAACTGGGAACACGATTCGGTGCCTCTGAGGATTGAAAGATTGCCATTGCCGCTTACACCCAGTGCAAAATAGGCATAGTCATAATCCGATGATGACCACAGGATACCTCCTGAAGCGGGGATGGTGTCAGTTATTTTTGCGGCAAAAAAAGCCGTAAAAGGAAGATCCGGCCATGAGCCACCCTGTTCAAGAACATCATTTTTATAATTGATAAGCACAACGTCACGCGTTCCGAAATAGAGGGCAGAAAGGCCGTTTGGTGTTGATTTCTTATAAATCAATGGTTCTCTGCCTGCCGTATAGGAGTAAAATTGAGCTGCCGCAGATACCCGGTTGTTCCACCAGTCGAGTGTATCGATACCCCTGACAGTCAGATCTTTTCCTACACCTCTGTCTAATCCGCACCAGTATGTCAGCGCAGGGAAATAGTCTGGAGTGCGGGGAGGATATATCACCGGGACGCGTCCGGCAGTGTCAATTGTCCCATCAATACCTTTGACCAGAACATTAATTGTATCCAGGTACCTGTTTCCTTTGTTGGGAAGTATAACAGAGAATTGTCCAGGATTGGTCGAAAAAGATACTGTTTTTGCATTTTGGATTATTATTGAATCGTCCGGTGACAGTTCTTTGAGTTGATCTTGAATGGTGAAGTCGATTCGAACAGGTGTTGTACTCAAACTCATGTCAAGAGTTCCATCTTTGAGAGTGTCGATTTTATCTACAACCAGACGTTTGAGGGTATATGGTTGTATGGTGGTATCTCCCGGAGCGGTAATATAAAACTGTTTCTGGAAATTAACCGATTGATATCCATCCCAGAGTGTAATTGTGGCAGAGAACAATCCTGTTTCTGGGGTTCCCTTTCCCCTCCAGTTTATTACAACCCGATTTCTTGTAATTTTATTAAACGAGAATTCTTCTGAAATCTGCGGGGCGACTAAAAATGAAAAGGAAACAGAATCGCCATCGTTATCGTTCAAAACGAGTGTATCTATTTGTTTTTTCCCAGTGATATATTGTCTAGATATCGTACCGGTAAATTCAGGCAGTGAATTCTTTCCAACAAATATTGTTGTGTCAGAACTACTGCCCTTGGTATCAACAACTTTAATCAATAGAGCTGTTCCAGTATGGAGCACATTGATTGTATCGATATAAAGATTTCTGTTACGGTCTGATGGTGCGATAGATTTTCCATTGATTGTGACTGAACGAATCTCATTTGATCCCATTACAGTAAGAAAAGAGCATATTACAGATGATGATTGTACGAGATGTCGTTCACCATCTTTTCCATTTATCAAAATGTAAGGAATTTTAGGTGGAATAATCGTGTCGGTTTTAGTTTTTCTATTGATGATGATCGATTCAAATGCCAGCGTGTCAGTGTGGTAGGCGATTACATCGATCTGGTTGCTGCCTAAAGAAAGTGGGCAATCCCATGAGAGCATCTTTTTTGAAACATAGGGGAGTATGGTGTCAGGTTTACTTGCAAGTGTTTTGCGAACAGCTTTTACAAAAACAGTGTCTGACGAATAGTTAAAAAGGTTGTAGACTACATTCATTACAGTATCGACGGTAGTCCATGATGATGATGATGGATTGACTATACGAAGGATGACAGCATCACTTTTGGGCCCGTTAGGATTGTAGACTACGACAAACTTTTTTGATGAGTATTTTCCTGAATTGTCGGTTGCTCCCGCAGTTACTATGTAAGGTGTGTCTATGGTGTACCGGTGCATATCAGGCAATATTTTTGTAAAGAGCTCCCCGTCAGCCGCAATCTCGCGGTCATCATAATCCCCACCATTGAAAGTGACATTCCTGATACCACCCTTATCCATTACACGAACACGGAACAGAAACAGCGAATCACCGGTGATTACCGAATCGCCATTCGCGCTAAGCTTTCCTGAGAATGCAGCCAGCAATGGCGGATGATTATCGGCGAAATTATACATGAAAGGTATTTTGGGAGAACTGTTGCCATTGGTGTCTGTGACCCACAAGGATCCTTTTCCCTCAATGCTTCCTAATCTGAATTCGACTGGCAGTGGCACACCTGCTTTGTAAGACTGAAAACCCATCTCTTTACCAAAGTATTCACCTAAATACCAGTGGTATTGAAGATCCTGATCGTTTAATGCCCTGGTGTAAAGAGTGCAGATTGAACCTGCTTCGCACCTGATGCTGTCCTGAAAGAGCGGGGATATACAATAGCAATCATAACTTCTGGAAAATGATTCTCCATCAGAACGGTAAACGGTTACAGACACAGATGTACGGCCTGTATCATTCCATGAAAAGTAGAAGCGGCGATCACCGGCCTTAGGTTTTTTTATTGTAATTGATTGAGTTTTTCTTAAACGGTTTCCCTTTGACTCAATGGTGAAAGAGTCAATCTCTTCAAAAACTGTTGGATATACAGTAAGGGATTCAGTCGAAAAAATTTCGAAAGTATCATTTATGCTTATCGAGGACGCTGATTCCCGGATCTTTACCTCGACGTTGTCCATGTTTTCAAACGGATTATAATCACTACAGGAGAACAGATGAATGATCAAAAGCAGAACTGGAAAATGCAAAATATTCTTCATAATAACCTCTTAAAAAGTGAAGGTCCAGGTAATGCCTGTAAGACCAATGATAGATGCTATTCCTGAAGCCAGGGTGTAACCCAGAAGTCTGTTGCGACGATCGCGCTTAGAGGCCCAATCTTCATTAACATATTTCCCGGTATTCTCATCATCATCCCGGCTGAGCAGTCCAAGTTCCTTGTGTCGCTCGAATGACTGCCGGCCAAAATATACGGCTCCGGCAGCTCCTCCCAGTGCAGCTGTAAGACCTGTGTACCTGAGGATATTTCTTTTCGGTGCTAACGGATCTCTGAGAATTGTTACCGGAACACCATCAATGGATGCATCTTTCATATCGAGAATGTACGAATAGGGTTCTTTTCCAGTAGTGACCTGTTTCCCTTCGAGAGTAAAATCACTTTTCCCGTTGTTTCTGAATTGTGCAGGATTAATGCGGATGTATTTGGTATCTGATTTAATACCGTAAACGGAATAGAATACTTTGCAGTATTCAATTGATGTTCCGATACCACCTCTATGAATGTATATACCATTCCAGTCAAATGGATTCGGCACATTATCAGCAGATCTGTTGTAAACAGTGTCAAATTCTGATGTAAACACGATCGGTGCCTTGCGTGTTCCCAGTGCAACAAGTTTTCCTTGCACGTGAAGTCCCGTAAAATCCCTGAACATCAATACGACCCCGGCTTCAATAGAAACCGTCTGATCCGCCGGGACCTCGATATCGGAGACAACAAGGTACGGTTTTGCGTTGTGCCGCAGTACTTTAGGCAGTGGTCCAGAGATTGTAATAAATTGACCGCCATCACCGGATGCCTGACCCGATGAGGAGGGGTTGGATGTTTTTGTATCATTACTTTGACCTGATACAAACATTACCATGATTAAAACAGAGAACAGTATTTTTAAGATCATTATCATTGTCCACCTTTTAATGATGCATAGATCTGGCCCATGCGTTTTCGCTCTTCTTTTTCAATTTGGAGATATTTATGATTGGTATTGGATGCAAGTGCAGCCCTCAGGTTACGCCATTTGTCGAGTGCTTCCATATAAGTTGTCTCACCTGGTTCAACATTGAATTTACGGGTAGCATTGAGGGCCCGAAGATAGTTTGTTTCACAAATGAGATTATCGTAGGTAAGAAGTGTTTTAGGTGCTCCTTCCGCAAGTGAAACCAGTTTTTCAAACTGTCCGCTCTTTCCTTCATCAAGTGCAATCCTGGCCTGTGCCAGGTAAAACTCTGCGTCATTAACCGGGTGGCTTGTTAAGAAACGGTTTATGGCAGAAGCATTACCAGTGCTAATCTGAGAACGAAGCGCCAGAACTGCTGTTTTAGGAACCTTTGATGCTTCAGGGGAAAGTTCATTATAAACAGTGAGGACATCCTTATAACGTTCCTTCGAGTAGAGAACCCCGATGAGGGAAGGGAGGTCTGCAG
>CAYLVN010000177.1:0-2637 GCA_964387115.1 uncultured Fibrobacter sp. | reverse complement strand
GTTCTTCCTGAAGCACTTCGATTGGTGACCGCTGGCGAGATGGGGGCAGAATTTCAACATCTGTTTCTTTCTCAGGAACAGAGAGCTCCTGACTGATCACAGTCTGGGAAACAGCCACACTTTCATTGGATTTTTTCCTGGGCGAGACGGCTCTTTTTTGGCTATTTTGAATTGTTTTCCCGGATGATTTCTGGTTCGGTTTTAATACCGGTATATTTTTTGGTGGTGATGATTCAGTGTTCGCAGTTTGTACTGTTGCTGTACTTGCTACAGCTTTTTTGATATCATTTTCATTCGTATAGGTTGTATCTGCAGTAATGGGTGATTGATGAGTGATACTTCTCTGCCTGAAAAGAACGGTTACGGATGCAATGACTATAATCATCGAAAGGGTTGCAGCCACAATGGGTATGGTGCGTGACCGTTTATGCGATTGCAGGTTTGTTTTGGGCGATGTGCTTTGCAGAATTTTACGGATGATATCCTGAGGATCGGTGATTCCCAGTTTATCACCAATCTTTTTAAGTGTTTTTCCGAACTCTTTTGCGCTTGAAACTCTTGCCTCACGATCACGACTCATCGATCTGTGAATAAGATTGATTAATTCTTTAGGTGCACCAGTATGAAAATCCGATAATGACGGAAAACGGTTTTTGGATTTATCATTCAGGAGTGCAGTGATATTTTTTTCCGGAAAAGCCTGTTTTCCACATAGGGCTTCATACAACAATTCACCAAGTGCATAGATATCTGTACGAACATCAAGAGTGCCACTATTGAGCTGTTCCGGAGAGAGGTACTGAAGAGTACCGACCACAGTTCCATCGATTGTATGAAGAGAAGCATCCAGCGGCCGGGCGATTCCAAAATCCATGATTTTCACCTGACCATTAAGGCAAAACATCACATTACCCGGTTTCAAATCCCTGTGGACCACGCCATGATAATTTTTGCCATACAATTGATACTCATGATTGTGAGCGAAATCGAGTCCTCTGCAAATAAGAATGCCAGCAGCAATGACCTCAGCAGGTGTAAGCGAGCCTCTTCTGCTTAAGATGTTTTCAAGAGTAATCCCTTCAAGCCGCTCCATCTCGATATAAGGCAATCCATGCCATTCACCGACACTATGAATTTCGACAATGTTGGGATGGCTGAGTTTCGCGCAGATTTTTATCTCGGTCTGGAATCGTTCAAGGCAACCTTTTCCAGCCGATGGGTGCATCAGTTTGACAGCTTTATAGATCTCCAATTGAGAGTTCCATATTTCATAAACATTAGCCATACCGCCATGGCCAAGAATTCTGGTAACAACACCTGAACCAAGAGGAACCGGGTTGTTACCATCAGGCACGTCGACTAATGGCTGTAAGTTAGAATATGGATTGACAACAGTATATTCATCAACCCTGCCGGGCTGATGGTTTTCACTATCATTCAAAGAATTTGTTTTTTTGATATGCATCTGCGACACAAAAATTTTAAATTCAAGCCTATTATAAGTCTATTATATATAGCATGTAGTGCCATCAACAACAATGAAAATTTTTTTAGCAGGATTTAAAACTAAAATAGTATTTGTAACTAATACGAAAAAAAAAAGGGAGAAAATCGAGAGTCCTATAATGTTCGCCGCACAATAAAACTGTTCGGTAAGTTTTATCCTCCGTGAAACCATAAGTCTCCTTTTTTAAAGCAGGAGATCATTTGATGAGTTTGAAAAAGTTTATCCCGAACGGATTGTAAAAAGTAGTCTCCTGAGAGCCTTATTAGTTATATTATAATAATGTTTCCAATGTGCTTTTGGTAAATATCATTCGCGCTGACAAAAATGACACTGTTTGAAATAATCACCAAAGGAAAGAGGACGTGAAAATGCAGATTAAAAGATCTCGTTTTACTGTAATCTCAACATTCCTGTTACTCATAACCTCGTCTGTTTTTTCAGAAACCGGTTATGATCTATGGTTACGGTATGTGCAGGTTTCTGATGCATCCCTGCTGGAGCAATACAGGTCACTGGCCACACAGATTATTGTTCAGGGAAACTCTGCAACAATTACCGCGGCCAAAAGTGAGATTACCAAAGGCCTTAATGGTCTTCTGGGCAGGACAATCCCAAGCGGATCTTCGATCACAGCAAATGGCGCAATAGTCATTGGGACACCCTCTAACTCCTCTATAATAAGTGAGTTAAATCTGTCACTCGATCCGGGCAGTGAAGCTTATAAAATTGTTACAACGACCTCAGGCGGATACTCGATCATTGCTGTAGCATCCTCGGGGGATATTGGAGCTCTTTATGGTACGTTCCACCTGCTGAGGCTTATCCAGACAGGCCAGCCACTGTCTGATCTCAATATTAGTGAGAAACCAAGAATCAAACGCAGGCTTTTGAATCATTGGGACAACCTTAACGGTACAATTGAACGCGGTTATGCAGGAAGTTCTCTCTGGAAGTGGTCATCTCTGCCGGGTACAATCGATAAGCGTTACACAGATTACGCCCGGGCCTGTGCCTCAATCGGTTTAAACGGCACAGTATTGAATAACGTGAATGCTGATGTCAATATTCTCAACTCTTCCTATCTTTCAAAAGTTAAGGTTCTTGCCGACTTATTTCGACCTTATGGCATA
>CAYLVN010000176.1:1720-7051 GCA_964387115.1 uncultured Fibrobacter sp. | reverse complement strand
ATACCTGCCTCCACAAATGGTGGACAACAAGGGGTGATAGCGGAAGACCGGCGTCTCCGACGGGCTGGAGCGAAAGAGGGGGCACCCTCTTCCCAAAAATTCTGATTCTTAAGAATTTTTTGTAATGGGGGCACCCTCTTCCAAAAAATCCTTATCTTTCTTTAATTATTTGCTTTAATTATTATTTGTTTTGACGCCCTCCCTTACGTTCAGGCCGCGGAATAGGCCAGATAAATCAGACAGAGTAGTTTACGGGCACGGGCACATCAGTATTGTCCACGGTTTTCTACTGATGGTATACAATAGCCATTGTGAAATGACTATTTTTCTTTAAACAAGTAATCTGGAGATAGTTTCATGGCCTTTATCCCTTTTTTCTCTCTTTTAGCCCTCTACATCTTTTCGATGATAATTTTTAATCATAATCGTTGCTATTCAAAACCATTTTTGCTTCTTTTAGGGGCTTTACTGTTTTTTACTACTGGTAATCTCTCTGCAGATACACTGATCTCCCCCGATGATCCAGCGATCAATTATTACGGAAGATTTGATTTTTCCAACCCTAAAGCACCCCGGTTTAACTGGTCGGGTTCTACAATTGAGTTTAAGGTGAGCGGCACAGCCACTGTTGGAATAGAGCTCGCCGACGGAGCCGGTTATTATGATATAGAAATTGACGGGCAACTTCAATCCACACCTTTACATGCTGACTCATGGGGTCCCCAGAAGTATTCTCTTGTAAATTCTCTTTCATCAGATGATCATGTGATCCGAATAATCCGGCGCAATGAGCCTTACTGGGCAATTGCGGCGTTCAGCGGAATCTATTTGTCAGACGGCGGCAAAATCACTCCTTCAGCCAAACCGGTGCGCAAGATGGAATTCCTCGGTGACTCCTGGACCGCCGGATACTTTATTGAAGCCTGTGGTGACCAGCAGGCGCACACCAACGCCAACAAAACCTGGGCGCGCCTCACAAGCAAGGCATTCAGGGCACAGGATATTATCCTGGCAGAATCCGGTATCGGTTTATTGAAAAGTCCGGGTGGAAGAACATCTTTACCCCAAAAATATGGAAACACATTTGACACTGTCGGCAGCGGGTCAACACCGAAGTGGGATTTCTCTAAATGGATACCTGACATAGTCACTATTTTTCTTGGAATCAATGATAATAGTTCGGGTGCAGCTGACAACGAATACAGTGCTGCGGTCCACTCATTTGTATCTACCATCCGAGGCAATTATCCTGACGCATACATTCTTTTTATCTCATACTCAGGATGTATGGATCAGGCAACCAGGTCCGCCGTAGCTGCTGAGACAACAACCCTTGGCAATAAAGGAATCTATTTCTATGAATGTAAACAGGAGGTAAAAGGCTGCACCTGGCACCCGGATACCACCGATGCCCGGGCGATATCAGACTCGGTGGTAGCTAGAATCAAACAGATTACCGGCTGGGATACCGCGACGGTTTCTTTGGCTCATGTCAAGACTATAAGCGGTTCACTTGAAGCATCACAAATCAAAGTGGCTCATATTGGTAACCGTACAGTTTTGATCACCTCCAGTCGGCACAGAGCCGGTTATCCGGTCCGTGTTGTCGATGCAACTGGAAAACTTGTCGAACAGATGCAGTTTGATTTGTCAGGAGCCTGCAGGTGGAATACCGCTCATATTCCAGAAGGTTTCTATTTTGTGGGCTCTCAGAGCAGCGGATGGGCAAGGGTGTTTATAAAACAATAAATCTTTATACAAGGCTTATGCCTCTCGGGCCAGGTGCATAAGTCAGGTACTATTTAGCCTGATACTACCGACTTTATTTAAACTGAACCAGTTTATCGACCTCTTTTTGATTCATATAACTTAATTTTATCCAATCCGGGCTGCGTGATACATTACTTACCCGGACCTCATCCATTTTACCGTAGAATGTCGTAAATCCGGTGCTGATCAAATCACTTCCAGCACCTATCTGGAAATCATGACTTGTATTCCCTGCAAAATCTCCGGATATGATTTCACCTGTGGAGTCAACACACTCATCATTTACATAAAGATACTGCCGGTTTCTCTTCCGAACACCAGTCAGGAGCCGCCATTTATATCTTTCTGAAAGCGAGTTCCCTAATTCCAGTGTGTTTGATGATTGACTATTATACAGCGCGAAACACCACTTCTGATCTTTTATTTTCAGGTTGTACTGAGAGCCTTTTCCGGCAATGAAGTAGCTTGAATCATTCTCATAAGTGTAAACCCATGCAGATATTGTGTAATCGGCATTATCTGCAAAGTCCAGTTTCCCGTCAGATGTACCCGGCATCAGAACGCAGCTTGTCAATCCATTATACTCTCCTGAAGTGCCGATCAATCCTGAAACACCGTAGACCTCAGTGGTAAGGCCATTAAACATGTTCGCAGTCGCATCGAAAGTTTCATTCCCTCTGAAATCAGAAAAGTGCCATACGCCCTGAAACCCATCTGCCGTATCAAATACATCACTGCTTTTTGAAAGGTTCACGGCATTTGAATTACCCCATAAAATCTTTATGTTCTGTGTGCTGTCATTTCCTTTTATTGTATCGACTTTAACCCATATAATCGCGGATCTTGTACTCTTATTCCAGCTTTCGATTTCATGGGAGAGAAGATCTCCCCTGGAATTTGTGAATCTGATATCGGAACCGTCTAAGGCAGAAGAATCGAAATTGAAATTTAACTCATTCAGACGGATTAAAACCGGAAAATCGGTCACCTGACCGGTAATATCTGCTCCAGACCCGGATGTATTGAGAAACAGTTTTTTTGACCTGTTCCAGTTCACAAAAGGAAGTCTGGTTTCGCTTTGCGATGAAACAGGTATATCATTAATGATTACCGGTTTGTAAGCATCATTTTCAGCGACAATCTTAAAACTGTAGATTCCCTCCGGAAGATTACCTATTTCGAAATTTCCTGATGAATCAACAAGTACTCTTCTTTCAAGACCATATACAAGGCAATAAAGCGGAGCTGAAGATGTGCTTATGTCGACATTTCCGCGCACTTTTGCATAAGGCTTCAATGTGTCAGAGAGTACAATTTCTGAATCGTGCTCATTAACATCACCCGCTGTTATCCGGAAAAGAAATGCCGATTCTTTTTTGTCATTGATTTCAATACTGTAAGTGCCGCTGTCCAGTGAATCGAAATAAAACCTGCCGTTTTCATCAGTTACAGTCTCTCTATTCTCTTTATTGTTCACCGTGTCTTCATTGATAATCGAAAGATAATCTGCCGACCGGAGCATCACAGATGCCCCTGCGGCGAATTTTCCGTCAGACTGGTACATTACAGCAGATATCCGTATATTATCTGTATCGGTTGTGCCCCCGGAGAGAGGTTCTAAACCACATCGGCACAAAAGGAGAACAGTGACTGCGAGAACAAGAGACGCTCTCATTATTTCACCGGTCCCTTCAAATCTCCGGTATTGCCGCTGACCGGGAAAAACGCGAAATTCATCTGATAAACAACAGAACTGTTCTTATCTCTGTTCACAATCGCTTTCACTCTGTCTTTAAATGCGTCAATTTCTGACGCAAGCAGGGAATAGGTTTCAGGCGATATACCCATGGTTATTCCTGATATATGCCTTTCATCAACATTTGCCTGCTCCAGAGCGAGTTTGGAGTGGTCGATCATTGTTTTTGCGAATGTCTGTAAAGCGAGCGATACAACCGATTTATCAGCGATCAAGGCAGTATCGGTCTGTTTGTATAATCCATCGTTATCCTTTTTAAGAAGCCTCAGTCTCAGAAGAAGCTTTATTGCGGATTTTGCTTCTGATGGCTTAATGGGAGGAATAATCATAGAAGCAAGTTTCTTGAAATCATCCTTGAAATCGTAGAGCGTTACCAGTTCGCGTATGACTGGAATATACCACTGTGCAAAGTAATCAAAGAAATCCCCGTTGAGCACCGACTCTTTGAAGTTTCCAGCCATTGAACGCATGGAATTATAATGCTGCTGTTTTTCAACCGATGTTCTGGCCTGATCAAACATGACCATACTCAGGAAATAGGCTGCTTCCCTGTTACCCAATTTCATTGCAGAACCGAATTTTTCGATTACAGGCCTTGTAAGATTCCGCTTTCCGTCAATGACTTGCTTGAAGAATGAAGGAGAACTGATTCCCGCTTTACCTGCAAAATAGCGGTATGAGAAATACCGGTTTTTCTTCTTCTGCTCATTGTAGTATGCCCGAAGAAATTTCCTGTAATCAACGAATTCAAATATTGAATGCATAGTAGAATCAGCTGCAAGATTTCATGAGGTTATTCTGAACGGGACGGGTCATAAACAACAGGCCTCTGGCTTTCAGAAATTTCAGGAGCATACGATTGTCCTCCACCTGCGTATAAAATACCTGACTTATGAACCCCGGACTAAGGGACTGTTGCACTTCCCCGCCTCCCGGATTCATAAGTCAGGTAGTAAAGCAAAATAGCAGTTTATGTGGACATCGTCAACATGTATTAATCAACATAGTACCTGATAATTGCAGGAAAAGCTCTGTTTCTGTAAACAGACAACATCCGTTCCTGTTAACGGCAGACTACTTTTCCCGTGAATTTCCTTATTCCCTGCTGAATTTGAAGAAGTACCATTCCTTTATAGCCCGCCGGAATTTTCAGACTGTTTATTCCCGCATTGGCCCTGACCATGCTTGAATAGAGAGTCCTCCCCTGCAGATCCCTCAGCACGATCTTCACATTACCGGATACCGGGGCGTTCCAAGTCGTGTGAATAATGCTATTGGAGATAATTGCATGAATGTTACCGGGGCTGATTGAAGCACGATACGGCATCGTGGAGGTAAGCCATCTGCTTGTAGTCGCAGTTGTCCATTCCTGATCGCCGGCAACGGCGCTGGTTGGTATCAGCTTGACAGCATCAACATTTCCCTCCCCCTCCTCCGGAGCATTCAGGTTGAAGGAATACGCTGTATCACTTGTACCGTTACTTGATTTGAACACTATCCAGTCTATGTATATCGTTCCCCTGTACGCGGCAGAATATGCCTGAAGAGCAAAGAAATCAATCTTTGCAGGATCGGCTGGGACAAGCGCGTTGGTATCCAGAGTATCTTTTGAAACAGGGATAGTGTAATTTTTCCACTCATTTATGGTCAATTGACCAAGTGATGCCTCCCGCCAGACCCAGTTATTGGACATTGTCACCAGGCTCAATGATAAATACCCGTACTTTGAAACCCCTGCAGAATCGTATCCGGTTTCCCCATTAATATATGCACGCACAATAATGGAATCGCAAGTGGTCATATCC
>CAYLVN010000176.1:0-1656 GCA_964387115.1 uncultured Fibrobacter sp. | reverse complement strand
ACCGAAATTAACCTGTCCCCATAATGAGTCCTTTGCAGAATAGAGGATTTTCAGGGAATTATCACCCGTTGCAACCTGCACCAGTGATGTATCGCCTTCCAGTTTCGGCATACCCCATCCATGTCGCATTGCGTTAAGAAGACCCAGATCGTAAACCGCACCTGTTTTGCGGTCGAAAATCGTCATGGTATTATCCCCTTTGCCTCCTGCATCCCAGGCGACCGGGATTATCCCGTGACGCTTTGCCGATGAACAGACATACTCGTAAAAATAGCGGCGAGACAGTATGTGCCTTGTGAGACTTTCACCTGTAAGTGTCAACCTTTTCATCGCACCGAATTCGCCCAGAAGCACGGGTATGTTTTTATCTGTAAATTGAATCTTCATCAGATTGAAGACGGAATCTGTGTACGATTCCTCACCCCAGGTTGCGTTGCGGTCTGTGTCTGTTGTTGATTTATAGTACTTTCCCCAGTAGTAAAAAACCTTCCCCCACTCCGCATCCTGCTCCATAAGACAGAACTGGTAAGGGTAATAATGGACTTCCACCATAAGCCGGTCGGCAATTTTGTCAATTGGTAATGAAGTCATCAGTTTGTAGGTGTCCTCAAGGGCAGTGTTTGGCCCCTGGATGACCAGTGTACGTGAAGCGTTATTGCCGCCTGTGGCCCGCACTGTATCGATAAATGTCTGGAGGAAGAACTTCAGCACCTCCATGGATGCAGCACCGTTTTTGACATTAGGCTCGTTTGTACCTGCAAATATCAGGTGGCGATCATAATCGCGAAAAGCCGTGGCGATCTGCCGCCAGTAGGCGCCCTGTTTGGCCTGAATCCTCTGACGCATCGTGGCGTTGGTTACACAAGAATCAATCTTGTTTTCCAGCCATCCCCCATCCCAGTGGATATTCAGGACAACAAAGAGACTGTCCTTAATGCAGAAATCAACCACTTGCTTTACCTGAGCCATCCAGGCCGGACTGATTTCAAATGTAACCTGATCCGCATTTCCATCCCAAGCACATGGAATCCTTATTGTGTTGAACCCGGCGGCTTTTACAGAGTCGATCAACTGTTGAGTCGGTACCGGATTACCCCAGGAGGTCGGCCCTCCGATTGCCTCCATTGTATTTCCGATATTCCATGCGATGCCCATCTCCGCGGCAATCGACTTTGCTGTCGGAAGATCTTGTGCCATTATAGAAGAATTCATCACGAGTCCGCAAAAAAAGCACAGAAGGTTTATCTTGATAAAAATTGACTTAAAAACTCGACTTGCCATAATTCGTAGCCCTCCCGGGTTTTAGATTCTAAGAAAAATTTATGACGGTAAATTCATCTATTTATAGACAACATTTCCAGCCGTTTTCATTATTAATATATGCACAAATTTCCCTTAAACTGTTTTTAATACAGGGCTATTGCAATAAAACGTGCTCATTTTGGATACACTTTATCCCATATTCAATTGATTTTGCTATAGATAGGTTATGCCGTGTTTTGTTTTTCACTGTGTCCGTGTATACAGTCTCACCCCCTCCGGGGGCCAACTCTCTTCAACCCATATTTCAAATTATCGCTGAATATCTGCTCAGATTTTTCCAATTAAGTCTGTGTATGATCAGGCCAATCGGCTAGCATCCAAGCAAAGATTAGT
>CAYLVN010000175.1:4476-7072 GCA_964387115.1 uncultured Fibrobacter sp. | reverse complement strand
GACCAGGCGAATATGGATCCGGTTTTAGCAGTAACAATTATTATTGTTGCAGGTTTTTTAGTCGGTTGCCTCCATGGAGTATTGGTTTACTATCTTAACATTCCTGCATTTGTGGTCACACTCGGCGGTTTAATCGCCTATCGTGGTGTAACTCAGTATGTGGCACGGCAGTCGATTCCGGTTCGTACAGAATGGATCAAGGCAATTGCTCAGAATTTCACACCTGACTATTTGAGCTATTTTATTCTGGCACTTGTAATCATTGTGCCGGTGATACTTACATTTATGAACAGGGCCAGTATTAAAAATGCTCAATTGCCGGTTAAAACACCACTGTGGACAGAAATTGTCAAACTGGTTGTAATTTCTCTGATTGCAATAGCAGTAGTTGTTCCACTTATCAATGGTGAAGGCATTCCTATTCAGGCTGTTGTACTGTTGATAGCAGCTGTAGTGGTAGGCTTTATTTCACGGAATACGCCTTTTGGTCATTATGTATATGCAATTGGTGGAAATTCCCAGGCAGCCCGTTATTCGGGAGTTTCAATCGCCAGGAATACAGTTCTTGTATTCGGTCTGATGACTATGCTCTCGGCGATCTGCGGAATTATTACCATTTCAGAGCTCAGTGCTGCCGCTCCAGATATCGGGGATCTCAAGGAACTTGAGGCCATTGCCGCATGTGTTATAGGCGGTGCGAGTTTAGCTGGTGGAAGCGGGGCGATTGGCATGTCGATATTGGGGGCGCTTATCATGGCCTCGATTAAAAATGGGATGTCGATGATGGGTGTGGTTGCTCAGACGCAGAAGATTGTGCTGGGTACAGTACTGGTCTTTGCCGTAGCGCTTGATCAGTGGTCAAGACGTGGGAAAGGCCAATGACCTCAAAATTGAAATAAACCAGATAAGGAGAATATCATAAATGTCGCAGCAAAAATCATTGCATAGTATATGCAGGTGGACCTTCAATCCCGGAAAAGGCGGATTTGTTCCGGGAAATGTCCGTGAGGAGTGGAACAGTCGTAACCTTGACACAGTTAAGACAATCAAGATTATAAAGGAAAGTATTGCACCTCGTCTTCCTGAAAACGTTGAACTTGGATATGAAGTTCATTACAACAGTGAAATTGACGAACAATCAGCTGGTGCACTTGCGGATGCGCTTATCGATGCAAAGATGTCTCTGGCGATGATTACTCCCGGAGCTCACTCTCATTTTGCTTACGGTGGCATAGCGTCTCCAGATAAAAGAGAGGTCGCTGCAGCACGTGAACTCGGTTTAAAAACTGTCGATCTGGCTTATGGACTTCTGAAAAAGGCCTGGCACAAGGATATCCCGCCAACATTGGTGCTCTGGAACGGATCGTTTGGATATGATGTTGCTTCCATTGGCGTGAGGACCATGTATCAGAATCTGAAAGAAAGTGTTGCCGGTCTTTGCAAATATGAGGAAAAAGCGGGTGGAAAACTTTATATTGCGATCGAACCGAAACCCAATGAGGGGCATCCTGCAATGCTGCTGCCGACTGTTGCAAGCGCGATTATGTTCTGGTATAAACTCGAACAGGAATTTTCTGTCACTCGTGCCAAAAAGGGTGTTAATAAAGAATTCGGTCATTCCGAGATGATCGGGCTGGATCTTGTTTATGATACAGTGGAAGAAATTGATAATGATGCTCTGGTTCATATGCATCTTAACAGCCAGGGATATAATGATGGAATCATCTTAGGCGGTCCGGGCAAATATGACATCGATCATGGCACCCGGGTAAATGGTATGAATATCACTCTGGCAGGACTGATCCGTACAGCCGGCTATAAGCGCTGGAAAGGTCATGATATGGTACCACGTGCTTATGATAATGTCACACAGGCTATAGATCGCGTTGTCAGAAGTATACTCTCATGGGAGGCTTGTGATCAGGCAGCTCAGAAGATAGATGAAAAGGCGCTCTTAACTCATCTGGAAAACCGGGAGACTGCCCGTGCAGAGGATATGCTGCGGGCTGCACTTGTCGATGCTCAACAGGCTTTTGACCGGATGTATAAAGCATAAACGCAACAAAGCTCAAGGACCCTCATTTTAGAAGACAGCAGGTTACAGTGTGTACCTGCTGTTTTATTTTGGTACTGTTTGTGATCTCCGCTATTTTAATAAATGGCTGTTTTTATCTTTGATCACAAATTCTGTTTTCAACAGGATCGCCGTATAACCAGATTGCCGTCAATTCCGATAAATCTGTTTTCAGACCCTGATTTGAAGGTGTGGGGGGAGAGGATAAACCTGAGTATCAGGGTGATAATTCCCTGATTGTTGAAGTCATACGATGTCAATTGGTATTCCATTGCGTCCAGTGTATTGTCAAAAGAGATAACCGACATGTCTTCCGGTACTCTCAGAGAGTGTCCCTTCAGATAATCAATGGCAATGGCGGCAGAAAAATCGTTAGCCATTGCCCAGGCGGTGATTGATTTATTCTGAAGAGCCTTTTCAAACAGTGGCTCCATTTTTTCGTAAATCTCACCGCTTGCACAGTTCCATTCTGTGATGTATTTGACAATGTTATAACCGAAGTTGCCGAATACATCACAGAAT
>CAYLVN010000175.1:0-4466 GCA_964387115.1 uncultured Fibrobacter sp. | reverse complement strand
CATCTTGTATACTGATCAAAAAGTGACCGTAAGTCGTTCTCCTGATTTACAGCGTTTTTAAGATAGTCCCACTGGTAGGCATATTTGTTCTGAACAAATGGAATGACACCCCCGTTAATTCCGGCCCTGTTGAAAACTTCTGAGATTGTCTCAAAACGTCGCTGTGACCATAGCGCCTTATGAAAGGGTGAAATGAAAGCTATCTGCCGGTGGCCTTTGCCAAGCAGATACTGGGCAACTCTTTTTGCAGGTTGTTCTGAAGCAGTTGCTGTAAAAAAACGTATATACCGGTTCCTGGCACATTTGGGGATTTTCCACCCGCCAACCACATCGAGGACAGCAATATCTCTTTTAAGCCCGGCAAGCTTCTCCAGTACTTCCTCAGGGGCACTGTCAATGTTTGCGACGATGAAAATGTACCCGAGTATGGAGCGGTCACTTAAATCGTAATCTTTTCTTGATGCCGTATGAACAAACCGTAATCGATCATTATACCTGTAATATACAACAACATCGAGCTGGACATTCATTCTGATACATTCTGATTCCAGAGTGCGGAAATAGCTTTTATCCTGGTGATCGACCCAGATTTTGCCGTCCTCCCAGCCGCATCCGATTACTACAATTCGTGCATAACTGGTACTGCCGGGAAGCGAGGGAATCTGATATCCGCTGGCTGACCTCTCTAATATCTGCTCTTCAACCAGGGTGTCCAGTGATTTTTTCAAAGTGGCAAATGATACTTTGTAAAATTGCTGCAGTTCTTTACAGGAGGGAAGCTTGTCACTTACTGAAAACCTCCCGGTCATGATGTCCCTGTAAAGCTTGTCAGTGACATGGTTTTTCAGGCCTGTTCTGGAGAGTACAACCGGCTTGTAAAGGTGGTTGGTCGGCGTGTCGCTGCAATTTTCCTTTGTATTTTGATCTTCAGCTGAAAATTTCCGGTTGCCTCTGGAATCAGAAACTATTGAACCACTGTTCTGCAAAAACTGAAGGGCTTTCCACATTGTAACAAAAGATACCTCTGCCGCTCGCGCAAGTGTTCTGATTGGCGGGAGTCGGGATGCGCCGTGAACCTGCTTTAATTTGTTGAGGTACTCACAGGCTCTTTTGATTCCTGGTTTCTGTTTTTCCATATTTAGATATAAAATTATATCATGATTTAAAGTTAAAAGAAACAAATGTGGGTGTTTGTAAAACAAGAGTGAAATATATTGAATAATATCATTAAATTGAGCATTGTTTAAAAGATTTTAACTGATTGTACCTTGAACCTTCAAAACGGGGTATCAAAGCATGGGTCTTGATGGTTATCTGTTGGGATATGATATTGGAAGTTCATCAATAAAAGCCACTGTTCTGGAAATTTCCACAGGACAAGTTGTTTCTTCGGCTACATCACCGGAGAATACAGAGCTTGAGATAATTTCTCAAAAAGCCGGCTGGGCCGAACAGCATCCTGATACCTGGTGGATGAATATTCAGAATGCAACCGCAAAGTTACGTTGTACTTCAAATATAAATTTCCATGATATCAGAGCTGTTGGTATATCCTATCAGATGCATGGGCTTGTTATGGTTGATAAGAAGCTTAAACCTCTTGCACCATCGATAATCTGGTGTGACAGCAGAGCTGTCGGGGTTGGCAGAAAAGCACTTAAGGACCTTGGTGAGCAGCGGTGTTTAAGCCATCTGTTAAATCCACCCGGCAATTTTACCGCATCAAAATTGAGATGGGTTGCAGAATATCAAAAAGAGATTTTCAGGGACGTTCACCATTTTATGCTCCCTGGAGACTATATCGCGTTGAGAATGACTGGTTCGCCAGCCACGACAGTATCAGGATTATCAGAAGGAATATTATGGGATTTCAAGGAAGGCAGGCGTGCCGATTTTCTTCTGGACTATTACGGTATCAATCCTGAGCTTATCCCGCCTGTTGTTCCCACATTTGGAGTACAGGGTGCCATAACAGAAGAAGCTGCATCTCTTCTTGGCTTGCGGGCTGGAACGCCGGTGTCATACCGTGCAGGTGATCAGCCAAATAATGCGTTGTCGCTTAACGTGCTGGAACCTGGTGAAATAGCAGCAACCGCAGGGACATCCGGGGTGGTGTATGGTGTAACAGATCAGTCATTGTACGATACCCATGGCAGGGTCAATACATTTTTGCATGTCAGTAATACAGAAAATAATCCACGTCTGGGAATATTGCTTTGTGTAAATGGAACTGGAATTCTCAATCGATGGATGAAGAATCTTCTTGGAAGCCGCGACAATCCTGTTTCATACGAGCAGATGAATAAAGAAGCTGAAAGTGCACCCGTGGGATGTGATGGACTTTGTATTCTTCCTTTTGGTAATGGTGCCGAGCGGACTCTTGCTAATTTAAATGTCAATGCTTCCATACATGGAATAGACCTCTCCCGCCATACACGTGCTCATCTTCTGCGGGCCGGACAGGAGGGGATCGTATTTGCGTTGATGAACGGGATCGACATTTTGCGTTCACTGGGACTCAGAAACAAGGTCATTCGTGCGGGTGATGCCAATATGTTTAAAAGCAGGCTCTTTGCAGAAGCGTTTGCTTCTGTTGCCGGTAATGTAGTTGAGCTTTATAACACTGATGGTGCTCAGGGTGCCGCACGGGGAGCCGGGGTTGGGGCCGGAATCTATAAAGGGCTCAGTGAAGCGTTTGCCAACCTCTCAGTAATCAAATCTGTTGAACCGAATGCGGCTTTAATTCCACAGTACACTGAAGCTTACCAAAAGTGGTTATCAATTTGTAATAAACGGATCGAGCAGGCAAATGAGGAAACCGAGCATGAAGATCAGAAACACGAAATGGTATTGAATTAAAGGTTTCTTCGAATTCAATTATTCAGTTTTCAAGCGAGGTAGAGCGGAATTTCACATCCGGCTGCAGCGAAAGAAATTGGACTGCCCTTTAGTTTAATGCTTCTCCATCAGTGATTTTACAGCCGCTATCTTCTTACCCAGTCTCTGCCCGGAAACCGGAAATAACGTCTTTATCTCCTGCTGCGCGAAAAGTGAAATCCCATATTCCTCTATCATAGCCCGGAATTCCTCTATTTCATACCAAAGAGGGGAGTAGATTTCATTGCAAACACAATTATCAAGCAAACCTGAATATACTGCCAGTTCCTTTTTCTTCTCGCCGTATTTGAGAGGCTCAAGAAAAAGTCTCTGGATACGGAAACCGAAGGCTTTGAGGTACCTGGGGAACTGACGGAAACGGGAAAAACGGATTCCTTCAGTTAATTCCTTCATGTAAGAGTCAAGATTTGCTTCAAGTTCCTGTTTGAGTGTTGCGAAACGCGGGTTTTTCTCCTTTTTGACAAGGGCGGCATTGTTGTTATACTGTAGAAGAGTGTTCTCAAGCAGCGAAAGAGCCTCATAGGTGATTCCCCTTGCTTTTATGTGCGCATCTGAAATGATTTTCTCAAATTGTAACTTGTTGCGGGGGACATCGGTTCCAAAGTCAAGTAGAAATTCACGAAGAGAAATAATCAAAGAGTTCTTAATGGACTCAACACTTCCCAGAGGCGCACAGAGCAGTTTGAGCTGCTGGGTGAATTTCAGATCACGTTCAATCCAGGCAAACTCATCGGCAAGAAAAATCTCCATAAGTTTCTTTACGCCGAACAGATGAGTTTTCTGTGCCTCAGTGGAAGATTTACATAAAATAAGGTCGACTGAGCTGCCTGAATCCTTGAGAGCCGGATATCCGTAAAGAGGGACACCCTCATTAGATCTGACTGCCTCGATGTGATCGGGAATAGAGTCACCCGGCCACGCGGTAAGTTTTCTTTTTTCATATTTAGAGAATGCATCATTTCCCGATGATAATGTATTCCGGATATTTTCGGTTGCAGTTTTCAATACTTCGGCGCCTCTTCCTGCAGAGATCACTTTTCCGTTTTCCCCATGCACTTCTATGCGCAACGCGAGATGATCGGGAAGGTTAAATTCTGTAAAGAGTCTGGGATCGATGCTTATTCCATATAAAACCCCGATTGCCTCAGCGAGACTGTTCTCAAATGATTGTGCCGAAACAGTAAGAGTCTTTGAAAGTTCCTCGGCCTTTTCATTCAGGGGCATCAGTTTCTTGCGGGTTTCTTTGGGGAGGCTTCTAAGCAGCTCAAGGATCCTTGCGGGCCAGAGCGCAGGCACCAGGTATCCCAGTGAACCGGCAGCAATATATGGAGCATCCTTTACAGGCACTCTCAGTGTGATCCGGGCTCAAACTCGTACTTTAACGGAAAATTTTTATCACCGATTGTTACTTTGTCCGGGAAATTTACCGCGGATTTGGGGATTTCTGTTACCAGAAGATCCTCTTTTGTCATAAAGAGGAATTTATCGTTTCCCTTTTCTTTTATAACCCGGTTAAGATCGTGAACAGAAGATACATTCGATAATCTTGAGGCATAAAACTGCTCAAT
>CAYLVN010000174.1:0-7118 GCA_964387115.1 uncultured Fibrobacter sp. | reverse complement strand
CGCAATTTACAAAAACCGAATCCGGGGACACTATAGTTCTGCAAACCGGCAAGATAAAAGTCTTAATCAGCAAATCGACTGCAAACATTACCTATACGGACCTTGGCGGAACGGTGATTCTTTCCGAGTACGGAAAGTCGATGACACCGGCGACTGTTGAAGGAGTACCGACAAATACCGTTCGTGGCGAATTCAATTCCCCGAAAGATGAAGGTTTGTACGGGCTGGGGCAGTTTCAGCAGGGTCAGGTGAGCTACAAAGGAAGAACAGAGGTTCTGGACCAGGCTTACGGGCCCCACACAACCGCTGTTCCGGTTCTGGTGACAACAGGAGGATATGGAATTTTCTGGGACAGCTATGCAAAAATCAATTTCAGCGGAAATATCGCGGGCAATACCAGATATGCTTTCTCATCGGAATGCGGTGATGCTCTGAATTATTACTTTTTCTACGGCCCTGAAATCGATCAGATCATTTCCGGATATCGTGCAACAACAGGGCAAGTTCCGCTTTTTCCGAAATGGGCCTATGGACTTATACAATCGAAAGATCGTTATGGTTCTCAGACCGAAATATTCTCTGTCCGGGATGGTTACCGCAACAACAAAATTCCTCTGGACTGTATCGTTCAGGACTGGCACTACTGGGATGGAGCCGGGAAACAGGGCTGCTACTGCTTTCACCCATCCTATGGCGATGTCAAGAAAACCATTACAGATTTGCATGCCGCAAATATACACACGATGATCTCTATCTGGAGTCAGCTTGAAGAGGGTTCTCCACCTTATAATAACTTTAATTCAAAAGGATGGCTCTGGCCCTCTGATGGATCTACCCATTTTATCGATGCATACAGCAAAGATGCCCGTGAGGAGTTCTGGAGACTCATTAAAAACGCTTTTTTTGACCCCAGTGTTCAGGGATGGGATGGATGGTGGCTTGACAATGATGAGCCATTCCCCTACCCTAACGGTGTTAACAGACGTACCCTGACAACCGCAATGGGAAAGGGTGTCCTTTTTTACAACTCATATACTTTCCCGTTGACTGAAATGGCATATAATAACTGGCGAAGAGACATCCCCGATAAAAGAGCTGTCATCCTGCATCGCGCCAACTTCCCGGGCCAGCAGTCCCATTCCTGCATGCAGTGGAACAACGATATCGCCTGCAGCTGGCCGGCATTGAAAAACTCTGTCCCCTGCGGCCTCAACTCCACACTTACAGGCATTCCTTACTGGTGCACAGATATCGGAGGTTACTGGGGTGCAAATGTCGATTACTCACCCGCACCGATGCAGGAACTTTTTACACGCTGGTTCCAGTATGGTGCATTCCAGCCGACATTCAGGATTCATGGCAATATGAGAGCCGGCCAGGGCAAAGAGCTCTATAACCCAATGTGGTCGGCAACCACAAAGGAAAACCTGCTTGTAATTGACAAGCTACGTTACCGGCTGATGCCCTACATTTATTCTCTTGCCTGGATGACAACCAATGATGATTATACACCAATGCGTCACCTGATTTTCGATTTCAGATATGACCCGCAGGTAAAAGAGATCGGGGATCAGTTCATGTACGGTCCGGCATTCATGGTGAGTCCGGTAACAGCAGAAGGCATGACATCCCGACAGGTCTATTTCCCGTCTGGAATGTGGTACGATTTCTGGAACGGTTCAATTCTCAACGGGGGCATAATAAACAATGTAGCCGCACCGCTCTCAAAAATCCCGCTCCATATCAGGGCCGGAAGTATCGTACCAATGGGTCCTGAGATTCAATACGCGACAGAGAGGGCTGATACAATTGAGCTGCGCATATACACCGGAAAAGACGGCTCATTTACAATGTATGAAGATGAAGGCGATAATTACAATTATGAAAAAGGCCATTACGCAACAATTCCAATCACCTATCTGGATGGGTCGCGGAATGTGATTATCGGCAGCCGTGAAGGCAGCTTTAACGGTATGGAACAAAAGAAAGTTTTCAATATCGTCTTTGTCTCCAGTGGTCATGGTGCAGGTATTGAAATAACAGCCGAACCCGACCACCAGCTTGTATATACAGGTGAGCAGGTTTCCATTATTCCGGTCGGGGCCCTTCCGGCTAAGTTAAAAGGCGCACTCAGTTTGCCTAAAGTAACTATGAGAACTGTCGGCGACAGGATCGCCTTCCCCGCGACATTTTCTGGTAAACTGAAAAATATAGCGGTTTACAACTGCTCAGGCAGGCTGCTGCACAAGGCTGTTGTAAGGAAAAATGTTCTGGATGTAAAGAAAGACCTGGGGCTCCCCACAGGTGTTTATATTGTAAAGGCAAGAGCGGTTAAATAACCGGGTATTCATCATATCAGTGACGGCGCATATAAAAGTATGCGCCGTCATTTTTATTTCTACCACAAAAGATTCATATTACTGAGCTGTTCCCATCTTGTAAACGCGAATCATTCATACATTGCGTCCGGTCTTTTCTCTGCGTCCTTTGCGCCCTCTGCGTTTTTAAATTCCGGTCTTTTTCCCGGTTTTTATCCAGCCTCAATACAAACGTCAACTACAGTTTTACCAAAATAGAGATTGATGGAAGCAACCGGGATTCTTATAAACACGAAGTGTTTATGCCTCTGCGCCCTTTTCGTTCTTTACGTTTTAAAATATCTATCACGAATATCGGCAGAGAAATGACTCTGTTAAACCATATAGAACTATTCATATCGTATTGTTTTCCCACCATGTAAACGCAAAGCGTTTACACTTTGCGTCCGGTCTTTTCTCTGCGTCCTTTGCGCCCTCTGCGTTTTAAAATTCCGGTCTTTTTCCCGGTTTTTATCCAGCCTCAATACAAACGTCAACTACAGTTTTACCAAAACAGAGAATGATGGAAGCAACCAGGATTCTTATAAACACGAAGCGTTTATGTCTCTGCGTCCTTTTTGTTCTTTACGTTTTAAAATCTCTATCACGAATATCGGCAGAAATATGACTCTATAAAACCGTATGATATCAATAGTAAAGATCTTGAGAGCATCCACACGCATAAGACAACCGATGGGAAAACAGGCCACCAACAATATCAAGCCAGAGCCGTAATTCAACTGTAAAGCTCTGAGAACAGTGCATTACAGTTGCACTACTGTTTTTGGCGATCCAGTTTATCGAAGTGTGAAAGTTGTTCAATAAAAAGAAACCAGTTTTCTCTCTATATATCCGTTGCAGTTTATATCTACTAAATAGATTCCTCTTGAACTGACAGGTATCTCCACTCTACCCCTGTCGTTTCTCCCTGTAACCAGCCGCCCGTCAGGTGTAAATATCGAAACAGTAAATCTGACGAAATCTCCGGAGGGTGTAATGATAATTTTTCCGTTTGAGATTCCTGTTCTGTACCTGCCAATACCCTGCCGCACAGATCTTTGTCCGACAGCAACTTCGCCTCTTGTAAACTGCATCCAGTTTATGTTGAACAGATAGTCATCCTCACCGGTAAATTTGAGATACAGGTCATGCTTTCCGCTCACTTCCTTTAAACTGCAACTTGACAAAGCCCACGCCTCCCAGCTCCCGGTTGAAGCAATCTGGCAGGTACCGGCAAGCTCACCACTGATACTGTCGAGTCTTATCTCGATATTGCCTCCAGTTGTCGCACTTGATACCCTGACCTCGAAGCCTGCCGCTCCGCTTTCAAAATCAATATTACTATATACACAGTAATCTTCGTTCTCTATATATGCAATACACTCCCCGCCTTCGGAGCAGCTTTCATTCTGAATTCCGGATTGGAAAATGTAACTTTCTGCCTCGATTTTCGAAAAAGCGGATCTGGGTTCAGGCGGCTCACCTGTCATCTTGAATAAAAAAGAACCATGGGAAGGAACCGATATTGAAAATGAGTTTGTAAAACTTCCTTTATCACTTTTTGCCCACAGATCCCTGACAAGAACAGTACCCGTTAAACCGATCTCACTGAATTTTACTGACACATCCCTGGAACTGCTGTTACGGTTGAAAACAGCCACGTATTTCTCATTCGTTCCAGGTATATCGGCACACCAGACCGGAGTATTGCCGTTTACAACAGGCCTGCTGTTGGCACTTTTCTGATTGACTGCGATTGCTTCACTGTTTTGCATAAGCCGCAGTTCCTCAGCACGGTTCTCAACCATATTGCCGCCCCACATCAGTGGTGAACGGGCTATGATCCATAAGGTCATCATAGTGTATCTTTCATCACTGGTAAGCCCGGACCACCTCTCTGCTCCCACCGGACCGCGTTTGGATAATCTGCCGATAGGAATCATATCTGCATCCGGCCAATGTCCAGGTCCTGCATGTGTATACCATGATGCCGTCAGGTCAAACATGGCATTCAGATTGTTCCAGTTATCCCATAGATCGTTAGCCATTCTCCACTGGTTGGCATCTCTTTTAATCTGTGTAGCATTTGCCAGGGGGGTAGCTCCTGGTGATGTGCTTAAAACCATTTCCCGACCGCTGTTTTCTATTGCGATTTTGTAAGCTGTGACTTCAGACTCACGGTAAGCCGGACTGCCATATGGATTTATAAGATCATCTACCTTTACAAAATCTACACCCCAGGAAGCATACAGTTCAAACAGGGAATTCAGATATTCCTGAGCACCCGGACGGCTCATGTTTAACCCGTACATCAGATTAAGCCATGCGCAGAGATTAACTCTGTCGACAATTTCATTGGCCCGGTAATTTGTTCCCATAATCGGAGTATTTTCTGATACCGCCTGACGGGGAATTCCCCTCATCAGATGAACTCCGAACTTCAAACCTTTACCATGGATATAATCTGCAAGAGGTTTGAATCCCTGTCCGTTCGCCGATGATGGAAAACGGGTCGGATCAGGCAGCATCCTGCCGTAATTGTCATAGTGGACACTGGGACTGAAATTGGCATCCTGGTTCGGGGAGTTGTTATGTGATCCTGAATAGTACCATGCCCAGTCGACACAGATATACTCCCAGCCATACTCTTTGAGGTTTTCAGCCATGTAATCGGCATTAGCTTTCACTTCTGCTTCGGTAACCGTAAAATTGAAACAATCGTAGCTGTTCCAGCCCATTGGGGGAGTTTGTGATACAGCCGAACTGGCTGTAGATACAAAAATCAACATCACAAGTGTAGAAAGCACAATACAGGCTTTAAATTCTATTGCTGCATCAGCATGACGATTCATTCTTTCTCCTCTGATAAATATACTCTGTTATGTAAACCTCTGCGGTTTTGAAAATTTGCATTATTCCCTTTAAGATTAGTATAAGGTAAAGCAAAGGAAAGTGGCATATATAAATGATTTTCATGGAAATGCTGGTACACGTTTTTCAATAGATTATCTCATTCTGTTCAGGTTCGATCTGATCGGAGATGTACCTTTATTCTTATTAACAGCCTTCAACACCACTCACATTGAGTTTACGAAGTGAGAGGCTTGAGGTTCTTCACCTTTTCGTCAGGGAGCTCAGGGTGAGCGGGACTGGGTCTCTTTTTTTAACAAACTGTAAAGTCATTCAAAGTTTATTAACAAATCATCAATTCTCTGATTCATATAGCAGAGCCGGATCCAGTCTGCCTGACGCGCAGTCCCTTCTATCCGGACTTCATCCATTGTCCCATCAACGAAATCAATATTCCAGGCCTTGCCAATCCACAAAGGATCCGAACTGGTTCTGGGGAGCACAGCGATTTTTTCGGTGACAGATAATTCGGTCCCGTTCCTATATAACCGCAAAAATGAACCATCAAATGTGCCAGTCAAGTAGTTCCACTTACCCTTCACCATTGGAACCTGCGTTCCGCTGTCCTGGGGATATCCGCGCCACCATGTCGTGGTGCTCATATGCTCCACCCTGACACTGGCAGTATCGTTATCGTACCATAAGGTGTAGCATGAATCCTTGAAGATAAACCTCTGAGATTTCTCAAGAGTGTCAAGCAATACCCACAATCCGATTGTATAATTTCCCGTAACTGAAACATTGCCGGCATCCAGATAATCATCTACTCCATCGAAACTTAATGCTTTCCCGATAATACCATCGCATGAATTCGCCGATGTCATCGTCCCCAAAGACGTCGCATTGTGTCCATTGACAGTACGATCCTTTATGGCAGCCTTTCCTGTTAAAGGTTCTTCATTCATGTGCCATACGCCAACGAAGCTGTTTGCTGTATCAAAAACAGTCCCAGCGTCTGAACGGCCAACCACATCGGGATTCCCCCAGTACATGACTATATGCTGTGTGCTGTTATTTCCGTAAACAGTATCCACTTTCACCCAGATTTCCGCTCTTTTATTTTCTCTGTCCCAGCGCTCAATTTCAAAGGGAATCGGAGTATCATCTGCTTTCTTGAAACGAATGTCGCTTCCATCAGGCAGTGCACGTTCGAAATCAAAATTGTCATTCGCAAGTCTGATCAGCACAGGAAACTGATAAATGTTACCCGCAATGTCCGCCCCGTCCCGAGTTGTATTCAGTCCGATTTTTCTGGAATACTTCCAGGCAGAATAATCTGCGATTACCTTTGTCTCTCCTTCAGCCAGTGAGATACCGTTTTTAACAGAGTGATTGCTCCGGTTTTTCTGATTAACATAATAGAGCGCCGGAATATACCCTGCAGGAACAGAATCCAGATACGCAATACCATTGCTTATCTCTCCAAAACAGGATGTCCCCGGAATATACACATAACAATTCGATTCAGCGGCACATTCAGGAATCAGTACTTCGATTCTGCCTGGTTGAGCAAGTGATACTGCCGCCACATGTGTTGAACTTGTGTCAACCATTACTGATGTTACAAGCGCACGTTTTCCACCTGTTGCAACAGCTTCAATGGTATAGATACCCGATGGAAGACTGGTAAACTCGTATTTTCCATCAGCGTCCGTTGTGTCTACACCCGGCACAATGGTATCACTGCAGGGATCAAAGTCAGCAAGCCTGAGAGTCACCAGAGTATTTGAAGCCGGCATATTATTATCGAGACTGACAAAACCGGTAATCTTTCCATTATCGGTGGAACTGCTTCCTCCTGCGACATTGATAATAGTACAGTGAAAGCAGGGTATCATTATGATCAGGATC
>CAYLVN010000173.1:0-7140 GCA_964387115.1 uncultured Fibrobacter sp. | reverse complement strand
CCTAAGTTACCTCTGGGGTGAAGGAGTGACTTAATTCGTTAAATGATCCTGTGAGAATCCCTAAGTTACCTCTGGGGTGAAGGAGTGACTTAATTCGTTAAATGATCCTGAGGGGAGTCCCTAAGTTACCTCTGGGGTGAAGGAGTGACTTAATTCGTTAAATGATCCTGTGAGGAGTCCCTAAGTTACCTCTGGGGTGAAAGAATGACTTAACTCGTTAAACTGAGCCTGTGGGTGAAGTCCCTAACCTCTGAGGGAAATGACCAAAATGCAAAAATTAAAAAGCCGCTCCCATGTCTTTTCACAAGAGCGGCTTTTATCCAGTCCGGTTTGTCTCTCTAAACTATCTGGTTCTGAATACTTTCTATATGTCCAACGTCCCCTGTTTTAATCCCGGCTGCATTTGCCTCATCTGTATCGATATGCATTGCCAGACGGAATGATGGGTGAACCCTTACAAGGACATCCCCGAATATCAGATCTCGACCTGAATTTTCGATACGGACCCTGACTTTAATTCTGTCTGTCAGACCCATTCCCAAGGCGTCTTCCGGGGTCATGTGTATGTGACGAAGGGCGCAGATTACTCCCTTTTCGATCGTAATTGTTCCTGCGGGGCCTTCAAGTGTCACTCCGGGGGTATCTTTTATGTCCCCGGATTCTCTGACTGGCGGATTAATGCCAAGTTTAAACTGTTCGGTCATGGCGATCTCGACCTGGGTTTCTTTTCTCACAGGGCCAAGTACCCTTACACGCTCTATTCTGCCTTTTGGCCCGATCAGGTTGAGTTTTTCTGCACATGCAAACTGTCCCGGCTGTGATAGCTCGCTTTGATTTGTAAGCTTATGCCCTTTACCGAACAGGGCTTCCACATGTTCCTGACTGAGGTGAATGTGGTGAGCAGAGACCTCAATGGGTACTACTTTGGGGCGGGTGCTGGAAATGATGCGGGTAATATGGTGTTTGTTGAGAGTACGGAGTGTTTCCCGTGCAATCATCAATTCTTCATTTGTAGGAACAACTAAGGTCTTTACCCTGGAGAACTCTGCAGAGATGTCACAAACTTCTGCAAAGCCATTAGCTGCCCGGTTTTTTGCCTCATCAATCTTGATACCCATGTATCCCAATCCCTCACAGGCAAGGCTTCTTACCGTTGAGCTGCCCTGGCCTATTCCCCCTGTAAATATAAGCAGATCTATACCACCCATTGCGGCAATATAGGAACCTATATATTTGCGGATCTGATAGCTGAATATTTTTATGGCTAACAGGGCTTTGTGATTTCCCTCCTGTGCTGCCTTTTCCAATACCCGCATATCGTTTGAGAGACCGGAGATTCCTATCAAACCGCTTTCGCGAGTAACTAGTCTCTCGGCTTCCTTAGATGACAGATTGCGATCTTTCATTATGTGGATCAGAGCAACCGGGTCGATGCTTCCGCTTCGGGTACCCATTATCAGGCCATCTGTTGGAGTCAGGCCCATTGAGGTGTCAATTGAACGGCCGTGGTCTATTGCAGTTATCGATGATCCGTTCCCTAAGTGGCAACTGACGATTTCAAGCTCATTGAAGTGCCTGTCAATTGTCTGGGAACCTTTTAATGCTACATAGGCGTGGGATGTCCCATGGAAACCATATTTACGTATCTTGTTCTTTTCATAGAATTCATAGGGGAATCCGTAAAGATATGCATAGGGAGGAAGAGTATGGTGAAATGCCGTGTCGAATACTACAACCTGAAGTGCACCGGGGAAGGCTTTCTGCGCCTCTCTAATACCTACTACATGAACCCGGTTGTGGTTAGGGGCAAATTCACTCAGTTCGTCTATTGCATTTATAACTTCTTCTGTCACGACTTCTGCACCGCTGAACCTGTCGCCACCCTGCACAATCCGGTGCCCTATCGCTGATATCTCGCCTGGATCTTTTATCACCGATGCCGAGGTCAGCTCCTCGACCATCGAACTGAAAGCACCTGCGTGATCCCCTTTGGGCAGATCTATGCTCTTTTTGCCCCCGGAAGTATTAATCGTGTGTTTCGTTCCGGTTTCACCGATTTTTTCTATGTTACCGAATGCGTTTTTGTTTTCATCGGCGGTATTGAATACATGATATTTAAGAGAAGATGATCCGCAGTTAATGACAAGAATTTTTTCAGGAGTAGCGCTTTGAAGTTTAAAGCCGTAAGGGTCTTGTTTTTTCTCGGATGCGGTAGTTTTTAAACCCGGGGACATCTGGTTAACTGGCGGGGTATTCTTCAGGCGATCTGCGATGACTTTAGATAGATATTGTATCGCTGAAGGCCTCGTTACAAGTGCGGTAGAGAAAACGGACTGGGGTATTATAAGTGCTGTGCAGCGTGTCAGGCCGATTACGTCTGCTATGGTCCTGTCCCCGGTCATCAGTGACATCTCACCAAAAATATCACCTGATTTCATGACCCAGAGTCGATGACTCTGACCGTTGTTATCGGTGTTTGATGCAACCGCTTCACCGTCAATCAGTACGCCTAAAAATCTGCCTTCCTCACCAAACTCTATTATTGCCTCGTTTGCCTCGAAAGTTACAACCCGCGATTCGTCGATAATCTTCTGCAGACTTTCATCGGGGAAGTCTTTAAACAATTGTACATTTTCTTTTAAAAAATTGTGGATATTTTTAACTGGCATGGCTGCTCCTGAAAAATGGAAAAACTAATATAATAAAGAAGTAGTTTAAATGGTAGGATAATCCGTTTTTCATGTACCCTATGACTAAAACAGTACTTGTATTTGCAGTGAAAGGTGATTTATTGTCTGCTGATGTGTGGAAAGCGTGAGGCTGTATTCACCCCAGACGTTATGATTTAACTTGTTAAGTTACTATTTCACCTCAGAGGTGACTTTTGGATTTAACGAGTTAAGTCACTGTTTCACCTCAGAGGTGGCTTTTGGATTTAACAAGTTAAGTCACTGTTTCACCTCAGAGGTGACTTTTGGATTTAACAAGTTAAGTCACTCCTTTACCCAAGATGAATTCGGGAATTTATCCTGTCACTTTTCATCCCTGAGATGAAAAAGGAACTCTGGGTCTGACACTAAGTCATCTCCTGAGTGGCTAAAATCTTAAAAAACCGGCTTATTCTCCGGAGGGGTTGGAGCATGAAATTCACCTCAGAGATGAATTAATGACCTTAGGTCCTGGCACTAAGTCATCTCTGGGAAGTTTTCGGGTGACTGGGCAGGGTTGCATTTTCGGGGTCGAACTACTTTTTTCTCTTTTTATAAAATTAAAAAAGTAGTCCGACCCTAGCTTTCCTGCAAAGCCTGTGAGCGGGGGGGGGATAACCCTGTTCTGTGAGTAGACAACTATCTGAGCAGCCACCAAAAATTATTCTGACCACACTTCATCTCATGACACCCCGGACTCAGCGACTCTCCAAAATGCTATCTCACACCTGAGAAAGCTGATCACCACCAGCACTAAATTCTGCTCTGAAATTTGCTCAGTGTATGATTAATGTACAAGATCATACTTTACCTCTTAAGCTCCGGAATTACCGGTTTGATCTATCTGGGTCTGCTCTATCTTTTCAGTGATATCCTGCAATGGCACTCCATTATCAGTGTTTCGCTTTCTTATGGCTCAGCGATGGCTTTTTACTTCTTAACCAATAAAATTGCAGTTTTCCAACACAGAAAAACCGGTTCCGAAAAACGGGAGGTATTGCAGTTTATAATTCTGGTAACAATCAACTATTTGCTCACATTGGGCATGGTCTCTGCTGTTGAGGCGCTTAAAGGCGGGGTTTATCTGGGTTCTGTTATAGCAGGAGTGGTAACTGTTACCCTGACTTTCTTTGTTTTTGACAGGATACTCTTTAAAGCCCACAAATGAGGCCCTTCTCTGTGCCATTTAAAACAGGATCGCTGCCATTATGCTCTGGACTGTCCTGATAACCCTTTTTATCAGCCTGCTTGCCTGGATAGGGCTTATAACCCTGCTTTTCAAAGAGGTGTTTCTGCACAGAATTCTCCTTTTCCTGGTTTCGTTTGCTGCCGGGTCACTTCTGGGTGGAGCGTTTCTACATCTGCTTATGGAATCATTCGAAGAAAATGGTTTAAGATTGTCTGTATTTATTTGGGTACTTGTCGGTTTTGTTCTCTTTTTTGTTATTGAGCAGTTTTTCCATTGGCACCACAGTCCTAAGCTCCCTTCTCATCGGGTTGTATCTAAAAAACCGTTCACCTATATGATCCTTCTTGCAGACGGACTCCATAACTTTATTGATGGGCTGGCAATAGGGGGCTCATTTATTATCAGTGTTGAAGCGGGGCTGATAACTGCACTTATTGTAGCGGCTCATGAGATTCCCCAGGAACTGGGAGATTTTGGTATTCTGGTCCATGGGGGATGGAAGAAACGTGATGCTTTGGTTATTAATTTTTTTTCAGCGCTGACCATAGTCCCTGGCGGTATCCTCTCTTATCTTTCGTCCAGAAGCCTTGACATTTCCTTTCTGCTTCCTTTTACTGCGGGGACATTCATATATATCGCTTCTGCCGATCTCATTCCTGAAATAAAGCATGTCTCAAGTTTTCTGCGCAGTATCTTACTGCTTGCTGCTTTCCTTACCGGAATTGCGCTTGTATTAATAGTAAAAGTTATTGCAGGCAACTGAATATAGTAGACGTTACTCATAATCAAATTATCTGAAATGAACTTATTTAGTTTCCGGTAACACCGAATATTTATATTCCTGAATTCCTGTTTTTTTCGCCATTTTTCACAACTCATAACACTGGAGGTGTTTGATGTCTCTAAAAAGTAAACTTTGTTTACTGGCAGTTGCTGTTCTGGCATTCAATGTTTCGGCTCAGTTCAGCTCTCTTAATGCAAGAATCGGGGCAATGGGCGGGACATACATTGTCGACGATATCAATGATGTTCTCAGATATGCCGCATATATGAACAATTACGGCGATGACGCACAGGTGACTTTTAATACGCCGATAATCGGAATCAAGTCTCTGGGTGATATGGTCAACCTTGGAATATCTGCTAATAGAGGGTTGGTTCTTGATCCCTCATTTACCAATGGTTTCTATGAGGATCCCTCATTTACCAATGGTTTCTATGAGGCCGCATTGGCTAATGTTAATCCAGTGGCTGAACCTGACATCGCTAATCCTGTCAATATTCCCCATGTGCTGCTTGGGCTTAACCTGGGTGCTGTCTCACTTGGCTTTGATCTCTTCTGTGAATATGGGCGAGCCGATACATCCAGTGAAACTGCGGCTGGGGCGTCAACTGAAGCGGGAGGTCTTATTTTGAACCCTGGAGTTATCGCATCCTTGCTCTTAGGTTCTGAGACACTTCCTTTGGCATTCAAGTTTGGTATCTCTGTCCCTGTAGTAAAAGGTCACTCCGAGACTACTCCTGCTGCCGGTGGGGCCACCACAAAAACAGAAGTTTCTTCTGAAGGGGCTCTTTTCCTGGAAGTCGGAGCAGAAGCAGCCGTTCCCATGGGTAACTTCAATCTCGATCTCGGGACCGACTTCATTATGGAAAAGTATTCTTTTGAGACCGGTAATGTCGATGCTAATGACAACACCAATTTCAAAACATCTGTCTATGCTGGTGCGGATGCAAAAGTCTTTGAGAGTGGTGTTTTCGGGATTATGTACGATTTTCAGCTCAGAAGTCATACTCTGACCACTCCTGCAGATGCTAAAACCAATGCCAAAACTATTACTCAATTCTTTAGAACCGGTTTAGAAAATGTGTGGAAAAACGTCTGGGTTCTCGACAAAGTGGCTGCAAGAGGGGGCGCTGTATGGGCTTTGACAACTCCTACCGCCAAAGCTGATGATGATGCTGGAAATGAGGGTAGGGCAAAAGCCCAGACTGCTGTTTCCGAGTTAATTCCCACAGTCGGTCTGGGAGCAGGAAAAGGGCCTTTTGAACTTGACATGACAATCAATCTTGGCTCCTGGGCCAATGGTTTATTCGGGGGGCCATCAGTAGGTTCTGTGACCGCAGGCCTCAGGTTTTAATCTTTAAATACCAGTACAATCAGGCTCATGAGCGGGTTGATTATTTCTATTTCGCTCATGAGCTTTTTTATTCCCCGGAACTCCCTGAATACCTGCCTGGATATCCTTTTAATAAACATCACCCCGGGGTTAACTTTTTCTCTGCTATATTGATATTTATTATTTATGTTATATATAGAACAAGGTTATCTGGCTCAGGCTAATCTTGTACTCGGGTAAAGGTTTAACAAGGGGGTAGTATGAAAAGGAGTCTATTTGTACAGATTGCACCAGTCATATTGATTCCCATGTTATTTCTTAACTGCGGCACCGACGACCCTGCATCAAGGCTTAACGGGAGTAAAAATTATGAGGGCACCGATTATGTAAATGACAATGGTGTTAGTCCCGACTACATACCTACCGGTTCGAGTGATGTAGGTACCTCAAAGTTTGATGGTTCTGCCGCAAGGATGGCCCTCTATGGGGAACCGCAGTATTTCTGGGGTGACCTGGGAAATGGTGATGTTCCGATTGTAAAAATCACTCATGCAATAAGTTCTCAGGTGGTAGATGTCGAGGCTGTTTTCAGCCCTTATTTTGTAGATAATACATACGGCACAGGCAGTGTGGGCTGGAACCCCAACCGCCCGCATACTTTCAGAGATCTTCATGTAAGTGATCATGTGGAATTAGCTGTGACAAACGGTGATGGGGACACGGTGTGGAAAGGGAGGCTCGATTTATTAAGCCAGACAGACAAGGTCTCAAGCGGGTATGCCTGCCTGGGTCCGTTTGGTGGCGATGGAAGAATTGATATCGGTAGCGCTGAGGATGTGCTTTCATTTGGAAGTTCTCTTGATGATAACATCAACTATTATGGTTACCAGTTATTGGAAAATTCTCCACCAACCGATTCTGTATATACCATGAATTCTAAGTATCCTTACTGGCAGTACTATGTATCCTACCGTCTTACTCTTGACAAAAGTATTTTCGGATTATCCGGATATGGTGAAGTGCGCATGACTTCTGTTCATGCCTCACCGGGAAAGGATGGGAATGAGACGGTCATGGTTTCCGATCAAACGGAGCCTGTTCCGGGGAGTCCTCAGGATCCTTTCCG
>CAYLVN010000172.1:0-7141 GCA_964387115.1 uncultured Fibrobacter sp. | reverse complement strand
CCACGGTGCTGCTTCTGTATCCCCTGACGCCGCTGCTGCTGCAGCTTTATAATGTGGCCTGGATGCCCGATGAGATCGCAGGATTTAACCCCGGTTTCTGGGTACTGCTGCTTCCGGCAGTTTTTACGCTACTTTCAGTAATAGACTACATTATTCCAAATAGAGCGGTAATAAAAAAGATGCTTAAGCCCTGATCACTGGATTCCGCACTCTTTAAGAAGCGCTTCCGGATCCACAGATGCTGTCCCCAGCTCAGCGACTGTAAGTCCCGCTGCATGATTTGCCAGATAAGCTGCCTCAAGCGGGGTGGCACCGCTGGTGACCGATGCAGAAAATACGCTTATAACCGTATCGCCGGCTCCTGTCACATCAAAAACCTTTCGGGCAACCGTGGGAAGATGAGTGTATTTGCGCTCTCTGTTTTCAAACAGGGCCATTCCCCGTTCACTGAGAGTAATTAAAAGAAAGGAAAGTGAAAGTTTGTCGACGATTTTCCACCCAAGTGCCTTAACCTCCTCATCGGAACAGTTCCGGTAAGGAACGCCAAGCATGATGTGTGCTTCTTTTAGATTAGGGGTGACCACAGAAACACCCTTGTACAGATCGAAGTGACGGTCCTTGGGGTCGATAGCCACATACTTTTCTGCTTTAGAGCATTTTTCTACAATCTGGCCCAGAATCTGTTGAGATATAACCCCTTTTCCATAATCTGAAATAATGGTTCCCTGACAGGAATTGAAAAAATGTTCATATTTACACCAGAGTGTACTGCACTCTTCTTCATCCAGATCCTTGATCAGTTCGCGGTCAGCCCTGACAATCTGCTGATTGCGTGCGAGGATACGGGTCTTAATTGTGGTGGGCCGGTTTTCAGAGCATAGGACTCCATCTGTGCAGCACCCTGTTCCATCCAGGCTGGTTTTCAGTAATACCCCGTTTTCATCTTTGCCGCATACAGAGACAAGGAACGGTTTTATGCCAAGTTTAGAAAGGTTCTGTACTACATTAGCTGCCCCGCCCAGTCTCCGGCTGACAGATTCCACCTCCACAACCGGCACCGGTGCCTCTGGAGAGATCCTTTTTATATCACCCCAGAGATATTCATCTATCATGACATCACCGACAACTATTATCGATGTGTTGTGGAAATTATCAACAACCTTTTTCAGGTGTTCCGGAGATAAATTAAGATCCTGCATTAAAAAACCTTTCCGAAGATTATAAACTGGAAAAAGTTAAAATAGGGTGTAAAGATAGGGTTCATGATACTGCTGAAAATCGGTATTTTAAGACCCCACTCGGCAAGGAGCAAAACCATGAAAACCGTAGGGAGATATCTGCTTTTCCGGATGTAGCCTGGAATCCAGGAATCCGGCAGCAGCCCGATCAGGATTTTAGAGCCGTCGAGCGGCGGAACCGGAATAAGATTGAAAAAAGAGATGCCTATATTCAAAAAAAAGCATAAATATAGAAAATCTCTCATATGTGTATTCAGCATAAGTGAAGGCAGGTAGTTGCCTAAAATGCGAATTGAGAAGCCAAAAATAAGAGCCACAATGACATTGGAAAGTGGTCCGGCCAGACTGACAAGGAAGATGTCTCTTTTAGGTTTTTCAAAATTGTACCCGTTTACAGGAACCGGCTTGGCCCATCCAAAAGGCCCGAAAAGAAGCATCACCGTACCGAAGAGATCCAGGTGAGCCACCGGATTCAGTGTCAGTCGACCTGAGTCGCGCGCAGTAGTGTCCCCAAGTCGAAAAGCCATCCACCCATGGGCAAACTCATGGATAGTGAGTGCGATGAGAATCGCTGGTATTCTCAATATAAACATCTCAAGGTTCATTTTTTTCTTTCTTTGCTATGGATGTCACAGGAATATCGCTTTTCAAAGCCAATTGCGCAAGATCCAATCCAGATTGGCTGATCATTTCTGAAACCGGCACTATTTCATAGCCGCCCTCTCTGAGTCTGTCAATCAGTGTTCCCAAAACCAGGTGAACCTGCTTTTCTTTCACAGATCGTTCTGTCCCCAGGTGCATCAGGATTATTCCACCGTTGACCCCATAGGGTTTCGTTTCAGACAGTGTCAATATTTTCTCAAGCACCTGTTCAGGGGTTTTGAATCCTGGAGTGTTTTCATCGGGGATCCAATCATTACTGTCCAGACCCTGCGACCAGGTTTTTCCCTGCCGCCACCCCACATGCATATACCCTGATTCGAGCCCCCATCGGCAGATAGTGCGGTTAAACTCTCCGTAAGGTGCCCGCCATAGAGGAGAAAATTGCAGACCAGTTCTCTCCTTCAGAAGCCTCTCATTTTCCTGAAGCTGCTTTGAGATAAACAGCCCGTCGATATTTGGAAGAAGAGTCTGAGTGCGGTCCTGTTCCCAGCTGGTCAGGTGTGGATGAGCAATGGTGTGATTACCCAGCTCATGCCCGTCTGCAGCGATCCGGACAATCAGTTCAGGATATTTCCTGATAAACTGGCCGGTCAGAAACATGGTACTTTTAACGCCTCGTGATTTGAGTGTATCTAGAATATCAGATGCGACATTCGCACTGGATCCACCATCAAAGGTGATTGATACCAGGTTTTTATCCACTGCACCGTTATTGAATGAGTGCAGGACACCATTATCACTGAATGAGTGCCGGGTTACTTTTCGGGGTTTTAAATCCTGATCAATTCTCTCAACGGAATCAGTTTTCTCCTTGCTGTTTTCGCTCAAGGTTGCCAGTTTTGCCCTTAGCGATATGATTTCTTTATTACTCTTTCTTATGTTATCGATCAGTTTTACCCTGTTCTCTTTAAGTGATCGATTTTCCTGTTTTAAGGAATTGAGCTCCCTGAGTGCCCAGGTTCCAAATACTGCTCCGCCAAATGCAACTGTTGATAATGCCCAGATAACGACCCACTTATAAGACATCTCTTTTTTGATCGGCGGCGGACTGGAAAGTACAGTAACTGCGGGTCTGGTGACAGAAGAGGTCGTGCAGGTATCAGCACAGTAAAGATTACCTTTGTTGATCTCGGCACAATCGCTGCAGATCCATTTTCCGCATTTTGCGCAGCGCCCCCGGGCTCTCTTGCGGGGGTGTTTTACACAGTTATAAGTTTTTCGCTTACGGGAAGACATATATAAGTAAATATAACTTACAACAGGCGGCCCGTTTACAGGTTCAGGGATCAGAGGAAAGTCGCGAGTCCTGGCTTTCAACTTTCTAGAGAAAAGAACGGAGAAAGATAATTGTTAAGATCGGCAGATTTTTTTACTGGAAGATTAGTTAGTGATTTCAAATCTCTGAACCTCTGAACTCTTTTTTCCTTTTATTGTATTCAAACACTTCCCATTTTTTGTATATACTGTATTATTTTCATACAGATGAATGCTGTCGAACTGAATAACGTCTCAAAAAGCTACCGTAAGGATTTCTGGGCAAAAAAGATTTCTGCGGTATCTGATCTCTCCTTTACAGTAAAAAGAGAGAGGGTCACCGGATTTGTCGGCCCTAACGGTGCAGGGAAAACCACTACGATCAAGATGATTATGGGTCTGGTTTTTCCAGAGAGCGGTTCGATTAAAATTTATAACAGAGACTACAGTTTTCCATCATCCAGAAAAGGTGTTGCTTATCTTTCAGAGCAGCCGTATTTCTACGGTCACCTTACAGTTGTCGAAAGTCTCCGTTTTATATCGGAACTTATTGGCCTGAACAGATCAGCTATCAGTAAAGAAATTGAACGGGTACTTGCTGTTGTCGAGCTTTCCGGGAAAGCCGGATCCCGCATAAAAGAGCTTTCCAAGGGGATGCAGCAGCGTCTCAATATGGCACAGGTACTTCTGGGAGACCCGCATATGTTAATTCTCGATGAGCCGATGAGCGGCATGGATCCGCCAGGAAGAAGACTTTTCAGAAAGCTTTTTTCTGAACTGGCAGCCAGAGGGAAAACCATATTTTTCAGCTCTCATGTACTGGAAGATATAGAAGCGGTATGCGATGATGTAGTAGTATTATCAAAAGGGAAACTCGCGTTTTCAGGGGAGATCAATAGTATCCTGGAAAAGGGATTTCTGGGAACAGAGATGACAGTATCCTCTTTGTCTCCGGATGATCTTCTCTTTCTGCGTGGTTTTGATTGTGAAATCACTGAACCTGACAAAGGGATATTTTCCCTGTTTGTCCCCCGGGGCGGAAATCCGGGCCAGGTGCAGAATCTCCTTTTCTCAAAGGGTATTGAGGTACTGTCGATAGTCAAACGTACTCTGCCTCTGGAGGAGCTCCTTTACAGAAACGGAGGAGATCAGGAAGAAAATAAGGCAGAAATGAGGAGACAGGAAATCACAGACAGCGGGCGCAGAGTGTAAACCATGAATTCAATTCTCATAATCTCAGCAAACACCTTTAAAGAGACAATTCGCAACAAAGTCCTTTATAACATCCTTCTGGTTGCAGGTGTAGCGCTATTTCTCTCGATGGCATTCGGTGATCTGTCTGTTTTCTCCAGGGCACAGGTGATGGCGGATTTCGGACTGGCAACCATGTCGCTTACCGGTTTACTTCTGGCAGTATTCATCGGTGTAGGGATGCTAGGCCGGGAGATTTCATCGAAAACAGTTTATAGTGTACTGACAAGGCCCGTTACCCGGGAGTCGTTTATACTTGGTAAGTTTTTCGGGCTTTTTGCAACTCTTATGATGAACTTTGCACTGATTTCAGTGGTTTTTTTCATTTTTATCAGCCTGCTTGGAACATCTGTCAAGCCATCACTGTCCTGGGCCGTGGTGCTCACCGCAGCAGAGATGGCGGTGATGATTTCTGCTGCAATCTTTTTCTCCTCTTTCACTACTCCCACGCTGGCTGCAATATTCTCTATAAGTTTTTATGTTGCCGGTCATCTTAACAATATGATTGGTATCGGCGCCGAGCAGCAGAACAGTGTAATCTGGAGAACAATTCTGAAATTACTCTATTTTGCATTTCCCAATCTCGATCATTTTAATATCAGGGCAAGAGTAGTGTATGAGCTCAGTATTCCTGAGGGATACATTGCTGGGGCCCTTCTTTACGGACTTCTTTATACAACACTTCTTCTCTCTCTTTCAATACTTTTCTTTTCCCGGAAAGATTTATGACCCGTAAATGGTACATTCTGATATTTGTTTCAGTGTTGTCGATTACGGGGATCGTATTTACACAAAAGAAACTCACTGCGCTTGCTGGATCCTCCTTGTCAAAGGAAAGCATGACATATCTTCCAGGTCAGGACCGCATAAAAGGGGCACTTCTGGGGTTTGAGTCCACTGTCTCGCATTATCTCTGGATAAGGACCATACTATATTTCGGAGATCATTATCTCTCAGATAGAAATTTTGAGTGGCTGATACAGATGGTTGACATAATTACACGATTGAATCCCTCTTTTTATCCAGCTTACGAATTTGCCGGCCTGATGATCCCTGATTTATGCGGTTCCCCTGATGCCGCCAGAGTTATTCTGGAAAGGGGGTTGTTTCATTTGGGTAATAAAAAATGGAATATCGCATTTTATCTGGGCATGATTTACTATAAATATTACAACGACACTAAAAGCGCAGCTGATTACTATGCTCTGGCATCAAGAGTACCAGGCAAAAACAGTCACAAACTCGCGAGTCTTGCTGCATCATTCTACAGAGAGGCTGGAATGGATGAGCTGGGGCGCAATCTACTTCTGTTCATGTATGAAACCAGTGAGAGTCCGGATGCAAAGAAATATCTGATGGATAAAATTAATGATGAAATGAAAAATATTTCTCAGGAATCTATCCTTTAGATTGAATTATGGACTGAATTTCCCTATATTCAGATGATTATGGAGGAGAGATAATAAGATGCAGAAATGGGAATATCTTCTTATCATCGCTGAAAAATATGGTAAAGGGATTTTCGGGCATGTTCTTCCCAAAGAGGCATCCTGGAAAGTTCATTTTGTAAATGGTGAAAGCCTTAAAAACTGGACCGATGTTACACTTTACAATTATCTGAACAAAATAGGGGAGCAGGGGTGGGAGGTAACCACTATGACAACCCATACAATAATCAGAACCGGCAGCCTTCCTGTGGAACATATGTATCTTACAGCAAAAAGGCCCAAGCCTTGAGATAACATGACTAAAATACCCCCCAGAGACCCTCGTGCTCACATTAAGACCGACAGATTCAAGGCCTGCCCTGAGTGTTTCCGGCCCAAAGATAGCTGTATCTGTGAAAAGGTGGTCTCATTTGATAACAAGCTTAAAGTTATAATTCTTCAGCACCCTCAGGAACAGTACAAACAGCTCAATTCCGCCCGCCTGGCCAATATGGCTCTTTTAAACAGTAAGCTCCTTGTCGGACTCTCCTGGCCTAATTTCAAGATAGTTGCCGGCTCTGAAGAACAGCCTTCAAAATGGGGCATTTTGTATTTAAAAGGCAACTCAGATAAGAGCAAACCGTGTCAGGTTTTCGGACGGAATAAAAAAGAGATGGAAAACCCATCTGAGCTGAGGGGAATAATTGCTCTTGACGGTTCCTGGAAGCAGGCAAAAACTCTCTGGTGGCGCAACCCCTGGTTTTTAAAACTAAACAGGATCACTTTAAACCCTGAGCACCCGTCTTTACGGTCTCAAACAAAAATTGAAGGTCTCTCTACAATAGAAGCAGTAGCTCTGGCTTTAAGATGCCTTGGTGAAAAAGAGGAGATTTCTGTTTCTCTTCGGGGACAATATGAGAGACTGATAGTGAAAAAGCCAGGAGTCGATAAAAAAAACCCTGTCTGCGGCCCGCATTCTTGATCCTTCTTATCGAAATGATGGTTGTTCCCTTGAATAATTTGTAATCCATCGACTAAGGACGGCACGCACGTACTATTCAAAGAAGAATTCCCAAAAGAACGGTATTCGTCAAGAAATTGGTATGCACACAGACAGAGCGTTATTTCATGGATCTGTACTTATAAATATAACACCTTTTAATAGAAAATGAGACTATGTTGTGAGATAATTTTTCAGATCAGGGTATTAAGAAATAAAATAGCTCTTAACAATCAGGATTATCCCAGAGATGAATTAGTGCCAGGACCAGGGTTCCTTTTTCACCTCAGGGATGAAAAAGTGACAAC
>CAYLVN010000171.1:0-7177 GCA_964387115.1 uncultured Fibrobacter sp. | reverse complement strand
GATGGCATCGTCGCCCTGCTGATCCTGCTGATGTTCTATTGGATGGTGCGCTTCCTGCAGGACCTTGCCTTCTCGCGGGGGCGGGGGCCCATGTACCTGCATCTGCTGCTCTGCGGCAAATTGCTCTTTTTCTGATGCTTCCGGTGTTTTTGCCAGAGAATTTTTTGAAAGCACCGGCATCACATGGCGAATATTCTTTCCTGTTTCCGACGGGTCATCAGCAGTCCTGGTCCATCGCCTGTAAAAACCCTTCTTCCCTCCTGAACCCCCTGTGACAATAAAACAGACCGGAAACTCGAGCCCTTTAGCGGCATGCATGGTCATGACCTGAACTTTGCGCCTGTCACTCTCTTTTGCGTGAAGATTCTGATCCCCGGCCGGTTTTTCCAGACCACTCTCCAGATTGGCAAGATGTTCTATCAGATTGTCAAGAGACCCCTGTTTTCTTACCAGGTACTCAAGTGCATGATCCATGACCTGTCTGAGATCGCAGAGTCTTCTGTCGCCGTCAACCAGCTTTAAAAGCCTCTCCTGTACCCGTGTACCTGTCAGGATACTTCTGAAAAGCCGGGACCATGCTTTCCTGTCAACAAGAATTTTCCATTCCAGAAACAATCTGTTAAGAGGCCCGCCGGCACTCAGCTCCCTGTCAGGATCTATCTCTTCGGGACCGTAATTAAAAAATGATGTAAGCAGTGCCTTAAGTCTGTTTGACACGCTGCTGTCTTCTGTGATCGCAGAAAGAAGCGCCCTGAACTCTGCCGCAATCGATGACTCAAACACACCCTCCTGCTTATACTTTGATGCCGGGATACCATAGTCAAGCAGAGTTCCCAGAAACATGTCGGCCAGACTGTGATTTTCCGCAATTACGGCAAAATGGTGGTAGTCAAGCGATGTTTCCATCCAGCTGTCACCTTGCGGAAGGATAACCGTGCGTCCCTTCAGCTCCGATATTACAGAGCTTACATACCTGGCATATCTCTGTCTGCGCTGAGAGGATGAACCCCAGAGCGGGACAATGCGAACAGGCCTGGAGAGTTCTTTGGGCTGCCCGGAAGACGCGGCTCTGCGTTCCGGTATTCCCACCTGATTCTCAACAGTATAACTTATACGGTCAGACAGGAAAAAATTACTCTCCTGTCCATATGTGAAGATACAGTTGTACCCGTCGATTACCCCCGGAAGGGAACGGTAATTATCTTTAAGCAGGACTTTCTTTCCGGAACCTCTTTGCGGATCGAGAATCGAATCCCGGGCATCAAGGTAACTCTCCACCACTGCATTCTGAAAACTGTAAATTGACTGTTTGGGATCCCCTACTATGAAAATACGGGGGGAAAAATTATCATTTGCATCATCGACAAAAAGACGCCTGAAAATTTCCCACTGAAGCGCACTTGTGTCCTGAAATTCATCAATTATCGCAAAACGGATCTTTGACCTCAGAAGAGCCCGGAACTGCCGGTTTTCCCGCACTGCATTATATGTCAAACTAAGCATGTCCTGAAAAGAGATGAGCCCCTCACGGCTCTTCTTCTCCCTCCAGCGCCTGCAGACCTCAGGAACCGCTTTAATAATCAGGGCCAGGCTCAGTTCAGCTTCAAGGTTCTGAAACCCTATCCACTCCTCCATCTCCTGCGATCCACACACATCACTGTATGCCCCGCACACCTCACTGATCAGCGGATTCTGCTTTACCCCAGCACTATTGCTTTTTACAAGCTTGTTTGCAAGGTAATCCTTTTTCCCTCTGCCCATGATCTCACTTTTTGAGCTGAAAGTGCCTTTTGCCAGAACCTCGTTCCATCTCTTGAGCACTTTTGTCAGCTCTTCGATGTGACCCTCTTTCAGGCCCAAAGGGTTCTCATTGAGTCGCTGGATCGTAAGGATATTTTCACGAAGCTGTTGTACAATTGTCTCTGTCAGTTCTTTTTTCCTGCGGATATCGCTTTCTATGGAACCGAGGTCCCTTCCAGGAGCCAGACTGTCGGTGCAGAGTTTTGTATCAGGGTCAAGACACTCTTTTGCAACTGCAATTATCCGGGAGACAAGGCCCGAATCTCCTTCGATTCTGGTCGACTCCGCAAGCAAAGAAAGATCAACACCCCATTGCGGCCAATCTTTCCGGATCGATTCCCGAAGACAGGCCAGAAGCCCCGCCCCGTCATCAGCCATCTCACTGGTGAACTGCATTCCGGTCTCAAAAGGGTAGCTCTGAAGAAGTCTCAGGCAGACACCATGTATTGTCCCGATTAGAGCCTCATGAAGATCATTCAGACACCTCTGAAGATGAGAGAGCAGCTCGGCCTTCTCCGGCTGATTTCCAATCTCAGCGATCCTCTTTTCCAACCCCTCACGAATCCGCTTTTTTAGCTCTCCGGCGGCTTTTTCGGTATAGGTGACAAGAAGGATTTCACCGATTGATGCCCGCGGGCAACCCTGCCCCTGAAGAATAGGGAGAACAAGCTGATTGATGATAGTCCAGGTTTTCCCGGTCCCGGCATGTGCCTCTATCACCCCATGTCTGGTCAGGTCTACTCTACTCATTGAAAGATCCCTCCAGAATCCGGTCCGATGATTCCCTCTCAGAATCAGCCTCTCCCTGCTCAGCGAAACTTGCTCTGATGATCGGGCTCAGCCTGTAAAAAATCTGCTTTATTTTTTCGATGTCCTCAGGAAATTGTGCCTCGGTAAGCTTGAAGGCATCTATGGATGGACGGTAGAGGGGGTGTTCATTGTCCCTGTCTGACTCATCCTCGGCTTTTTCTTTTATAAGCCTGATGAATCCAGAAAGATCAAACCCTCCATACTTATCCATATCACTTGATACTTTCTCAAACCAGACAGCAGGGGCATGCTCACAGGTTATGTTCCGGATCATATCAAAAAGGAGACTGGAGAGCCATTGATTTGCTGTTTTTCCATCAGCCCAGGGTTGGGGTAGAGCCCACTCTACCTGGTCCATCGTCCCATCATCGTTATTTATCAATATGTTAGAGATTTTTTTGTGCCCCTTGAGCGCAAAGAAAAGAGAGTAAAGCCATAAATCGATATTTTTAAAGATCTCTTTGATATCGCCGCCAATTTTTATTAAAACAAGATGCTCCACGGGATTTTTATGACAAAGCACAACCGGAACATTGACCTTTATTCTGTAGCTGTAGTCGCCATCCTGAAGTTCATAATCAGATAATGCATTGTCATTACTAAGGTTATGGTCTGTGTCAGTGTGCAGATTATAGCTGCTGTACAATCCTGAGATTTCAGCAATACCGGCGGCTGCACCCGCGGCCCATCTCTGCAGAGTCAGCAGGTCTTTTTGCGCGAACCCTCCCTCAGGAGACAGCCCGAAGGAACAAACCTTTGTAAAAAGCTGACGTGCCAGTTCGGATGATACACGGAGCAGATCTTCGGGCCTCCGACATGGTTCTCCACTTGTGGGATACGCCAGATGAACCAACCGCTTAACAAGCTGATTTTTTAGACTATGCAATGAAAAATAGTCACTCTCAAGAGGCTCGTCGGTAGCCGCTGATATCTCATCAACCAGTTCATTTCGAAGTCCAAGCGATCTCTTTAGCCGGTATTCAAGCGGATTCTTAATAAAAACTGCGATATCATCCAGTGAAACCCTTGGTTTATCTTGAGTTACAGTAATTTTACCACCTGTATCTTTTTGTTCTCCCAACCGGAATTTTCGTCGCTTTTTATCCGTGTAACTCTTTGCCACTACAGAAAGTCTGGAAACGAAAGGATCCCAGCAGAATTGCTCCTCATTTTTCATCACCGCCTCATGCGCAACCAGAGGAATTACCCCCGGATCATCAATACCTTTTTCAGTGTCGGGAAGGTGAATTCCGGCTGCAGAGGCCAACTCGATCACTACACTTGAGGGCTGCAGGATTCTGTCCTTCTGAATGTCCTGACCTGGAAAAGAGATAAAAAGATACTCCCCGGCAGAACAGATAAGTTCAAGAAAAATATAGCGGTTATCGCATACCTGATCAGGATCTCCGGCAATCCGGTCATTAGAAAGCAGATTAAAGACGCTGCGGTTATTTATTCCCGGGAACGAATCCGCACCCATGCCCACAACAAATACCGCTTTGTGGGGCAGCACAAATCCAGAACGGAGCGGTGCGAATGTGAGACTCCCTGTCCAGGCCTGCGCGCTTCCGGGAAGCTCCAGTGTCAGACAGGACAGCACACTTGCTTTTAACTCCTCAAAATCCAATGTGTTACGACCGCAGAGACTTTCCTGGAGTTTTAGCTCCTGAAGAGCACCCCTGAACTCATTTCTGCAGTAGATCTCATCGGTTTGAGTTGCGTAAATCCATGAATCTGCAAGATTTATAAATGAATCTACAAGCTTTGTAATGCTCTCTTTTCCACACTCTTTTTTAAATCTTCTGCATGAATCCGCCAGCTCTTCAATGGTTGAGCAGTAGTGTTCTGCCATCTCTTTATCAGAAGTTTCGAAATCACGAAATGGTGATGGTTCAGCATCTTCAAAACTTAAGTTGAAACCAAGCTGAACAGGTTCATCAGCCAGCGCCCCCATCAGTATCCTGGCAATCCCGAGCCCAAACGTATGGGCATCAGAGGCACACTCCTCATGGTCGCCCATCTCTTTTCGGTGCTGAGCATCGAAACCCCTGAATGTATTTAGTTGTGTCGTCCAGCTCTCCCAGACCTCCAGTTCTTCAATGCTAATATCCCTGGATGCCATTACCGTTTCATTCCTCAGAAGAGAGAACACCCGGGCACGGGTAAAATCACCACCGCATAGCGCTACCAGATCTTCTATTGCCGCGGCGAACCTGCTTTGTCCTGAGTCAACACCCAATACTGTATAGGGAATAAAGCCTGGATCATTATGGCTGTATGCCCCGAACACCTTTTCTATATAGGGAAGATATTCTGCAGGATCAGGCAGATAGATAACGATATCATCAAGCCTGAGACCGCTGTCGTTGTGCAGCAGGTTCAGGATATTTTCGCGCATTACTTCAATTTCACGACCGGGTTCCGGTGCAGCCAGAATCTTGATCGAACTGTCGTCTGGCTCAAGCGGTGCCATCGGGGACCCATCGCGCATCAGAAGTGCATTTTGAAGTTCCTGAAGTCTGTTTTTATGCTGTAAGTCGTTGTCAGGAAACGAATAATCGAAATTATACTGAGCGGCCTGACACCAGAGGGTGATATTTTCCTTCCCGCTCTTTCCCCAGAGTTCAAGAAGGGGATGATCAGGGGTGGTGGTCTTGAATTTAAGGCTATCGGAGTTATAATCATCACTTTCGAGTTTGCCGATCGGGGGATTAGAGCCTTTATCGGGAAAACTCCACTTCCTTTTCCCTTTTTTTCCCCGCGTCGTATCAACATCCTCCCAGAACTCCGAGCAGGGATTCAGAAGATACACATTGATGTCGCGGGTCTGAGACATCTCAAGGAGCATATTTCGATGGAAGTGGCTGATTTTACTCAACATAAAGATAAAAATAGAGTCACCGCAGAAAGATCCGCCGTTTCCCATCTGCCCCGGTTCATGGCGAAGCCGATAAAGCTGGGGAAGTGTAAGGAGCCGGGCGTCTTTGAGATTATTTCCACTTCTCAGGAGCCCCTCTTTGCAGAAGAGCAAACTGTAAATCTCCCGCTGCCATGCTTCACTCTCCCTGATCCAGGTCTCGCTTTTCCCGATTTTATCTGCGAAATAGAATCTGTCACTGTTGATCCAGGTCTGCTCTATCCCCTTCACTTTCCATCCACCGGACGGGGGCAAATCAGGGTCCCACACTCCCGGGCGGTTGTATTCATACTCCAACAGGAGACGGGCAATTTCTGATGATAGCTGCACCCGTTTGACCGGATCGACAGCCCCTTGGTTTCTGAGATAACTTTTTAGCGGCCTGAAAACCTCTTTTTCAAGCAGAGTATCGTTTAAGAGGGCGCAGATAATCTGCTGAAGTTTTTCCTTGTGAAGAAAGACCATGTCTGGTTCAGGGCACAGGGCGTTCCAGAGAACTGATTCAAACGATCTGATCTGCGGATTGACCACACACCCCATATTTTCCGCCAGCCGTAGTTTCAGCCACTTGCCTGTAGCCGGGTTGGGAACTACAAACAAGGGGGAGAGGAAAGGGTCTTTCCACACCGATCGGATATCATCAATGAGTGAGGGAAGGAGCAAGTGGACACTGGGGGCGAATTTCAGGTTTAGCATTTTTTTATCCGGGTAAGGGCAAAAATTTAATATAGCACTGGAACAAAGTGGATAGTTCAAATATAAAGAAATATTTGAGAGTGGTATGGTGCAGGGGTTCGGGGGTTCACCCCAGAGATGAATTTGTGAGCTTGAGGGGTTGAGGCACAATGTCACCTTGGGGTGAAAGAGTGACTTAAGGCGTTAAATCTAAAAGTCATCTCTGAGGTGAAACTGTGACCCAAAGCATTAAATCTAAAAGTCATCTCTGAGGTAAAACTGTGACCTAACGCGCTAAATCTAAAAGTCACCTCTGAGGTGAAACTGTGACTTAACGCGATAAATCTAAAAAGTCACCTTTGAGGTGAAAGAGTGACTTAAGGCGTTAAATCCAAAAGTCACCTTGGGGTGAAAGAGTGACTTAAATCGTTAAATGCACTTGTGGATAATCACTAAGTCATCTCTGGGGTGAGACAGTAACTTAACACATTTAATCACAACCTCACCGGGGCGGTCAGGATTTTAAAAATGTCCGGCATTAGTTCATATCCCAGAGACACTGAGTTGCCTTAGCACTCAAAAGTGTCCCATCCGGGACCTTGGCAATAGTCCTGTTGGTAGGATGGGCATTCGTAGCTGCTTAAAGGCTCCCCGGAGATGAATTAGTGAAAAAACCAAAGCCTTAATTACACCTCCGGAGCGAATACTATGAACCTCCGGGACAGCCAGGACACAGGTAAAAGCCCACATTTTCATTAAACTTAATTAAAAATTCTTTTAAACCCGGCTTTAGTCCTTGCACGACCCAACCTCTGCACTTATACTGTCAGGATAAGGATACTCATGAGACTCTGTTAAAACGCTTAACTGTATTGAGAATAAGAACATTCAACCTACGGTACTTAAAACCGCAAAAAGGGGCAACATGAGAAAATATTTTTTCCTTCTGACGCTCTCCTCTCTTTTAGCCGCTTC
>CAYLVN010000170.1:0-7207 GCA_964387115.1 uncultured Fibrobacter sp. | reverse complement strand
TAGTTAACCAGTTTTAATAGAAGAGTCTGTTGTGGTGTGAATTGAATCCGGGACGGATCTGTCAGAGGTAGTCATAGAACCTGCCGCTCATAATCAGTGAGATTGCAGGGGGGGCTAAGATGATGGTGTTGGAGTTTGGGTAAGATGAAATTCCTGCCATTTATAATATCTGACTTATGCATCCAGGAAGTGTGTTTAGACCTGGTAGCAGAAAGGTTTGATCAAATCACAGGTACGCCACACTGGTGGAACATCTGCGATTTGTGAAAGCCTTCATGCACAAGGGATAAGTGCGATTCGCCTTGATCTGTGGTGTCGAGTTTATAGAAAGAAGCAGTTTCAATCTTTATATTTGAATTTTCCATGTACTTCCATGGCATTTGAACCCTGGGGTCTGTTTGCTACATTGAGCATTCTGTCATAAACCTCGAGCCAGATTGTGAAACTCTTTACTTTTTTGTTGGCAGGCATGAGCATCAGCGATACTGCGTCTCCCATCATATTTTCAACAGCCATAAAGTCATCATGAGAGACACCCTCAATTTCATCGGAAGCAAACTGATAGTACCATTGTGTCCAGTGCTGCTCCTCCATCAGGTTTCCTTCGATTGTCACTTCAGAGTCTTTGCCGCTGGTAAAAGCAGCTATAAAATAGGAAAACGCATTTGTATCTACAGGGATCTCCTGTATGCTGTCCACTTCATCAAGGGGACCGTAGAGCCTGAAGAACTCGTATTGGTGTTTTTTTTCATCGAAGGAGATTTTCCCCTTTCCTTTTACTTTATATATTCCGATAGAATCGATTACCGGATTTGTGTTTACATGAATACCTGCTTCGGGAAGTCTGGCAAAGATGCTGTTATAGCGTACCGAATAATCGCTCTGAATTTTGTGCCAACTGCTGATCCCAGCGAAAATTCTGATTTGAACGGTCAGGTACTGAAGAAGTGGAGGCAGCATCTCTATCAGAGAGTCGTATTCATCTGTTATCTGCCGGAGTGTGTTTTCATCAGCATTTTTGACTTGTGCTCCGATAAGTTCGACCATGTCAAGAAGCTCATCTTTTTTGAATCGGCTTAACATATCGGGAACCTGGTTTTTCAATTCAGGGGGCAATAGCGACAGGGGATTTTCAGGGATCATGGGGCTTTTCCTCATGATGTTTTCCGGTATGATCACCTGGAAAGAGATACATGAAGTGCTGTCGGAATAAAAGCATTGCACAGGACGCTGCTTGAGAGGGCTGACTTCAAGCGCTGTATCCATGCCGTAGATATTTTTGAGGACTTTGAGAGAGATTTTCCAGGAAATATCCTCAGGTGTGACATCTTTACCGGCGAAGAGGGCCTTTACGGTTACAGTATCGCCCGGAGCAGCTTCAGCCGGTTCGTAAATAAAATCGATAAGGCGGACCTTGTCGGCTTCTATTCTGTCATAACGAGTGGGAAAGGAAGTACATCCAACTAATAATGAGATGATAAGACATATATATTTATGCATTTTATCTCCTCTTAGAACTCGGCTTTTACGCCCACTGCCAGCATGGGAAACATGCTGAATGTAGTTTTGTCGGTATAATCGTAGTTATAGATTTCCATCTCAGGGCTCTTGTACAGAAGCCAGCTGATATTCTGCAGATCAACATAAAAAGAATAGATCCATTTGTCAAAAACAAGCTTCTTGTCAAGTCTCAGGTCAAGCTGAAAAAATGGGTTGACCCTTGAGGAATTTGTTTCTCCGTACTCAGGCCGGATATAATTGGCGTTCTCAAGTTCAGTTATGCCTGTAACAGGAGTAGTTGGATCACCACTTACAAATCTCAGGCGAAAACCAAAATCAAACTCTCTTTTCAAATGCCAGCTTCCAAGCACCTGAAGGTTGTGGGTCTGGTCCTTTCCATATAAAATCCAGTTTTTCTCTTTACTATCATACCGTTCGCTTCTGGAAAGGGTGTAGGCCACCCAGCCGAAAAACTTCTCATTCTGCTGGTGCCTCAACATCAGCTCCATCCCGTACATGCGTCCTCTGCCGTTACTGAACCACAGTTGATTTGTTCCGGACAGGTCATTACCTTCAGCATATGTGGGAATGTTCCATTGATTGTTGTAATAAAACTGTATGTCAGAGCTGATCAGATCATTAATCTGCCATTCGTAACCGGCAACGTAGTGTGCTGCTTTAGTTGAAGGAAGTGAGGGCTCACCCCATTTCTCATGAATCACCTGACCCATTGGTTGAGGTGTCTGGCTGTAATTGCCGATTGCTGCTTTTATTGTGTGCTTTTTGACTATTTCATATCTGGAATTCAGACGCAGGGATGGCTCTCCGGAGTATCCTTTATTATTCTTAAATCTCCGGTATTTCCAGAACTCAGGCACTATCGATCCGTCATAGATAAGTTCCGGAAAGTAGTCATAGCGAACACCCGGTACAATTAACAAGTTTTCCAACGGCTTCAGTTCAAGATTAAGGTAGACTCCCACAACGCCTAAAGACCAGTTATCATTTGTATCTCTCTGGAATAATCCGTCAGCGCCTGGAATTACAAGCATTAAGTCATAAGAGATGTGTTCGATATCGGCACCGATATTCAAGGCACAATGTCTGTTGAATGAATATGTCAATTGATCTCTGAAATAATTGACAACCATATCGGCATCCTGCTTCATCATGCCGAAAACTGATGCCCTCTGGATACCGTATGTCAAACTGTATCGGAGAGAATTTTTCCACTTTGTTGCGGGTGTCCAGTCCCACCCCAGAATTCCCATGTGAAACGAAAGATTCATGCCCATCCTGTCTGCAGCATCCGAGAGTTCCTCAGAACCAATGCGCATCTCCGGGAATACTATTCCCATACTGTCGCGGTAACCAAATAACGTGAAAAACAGGTTGTGGTCTTTTGAAATATTGGCATCTGTTCTTAACAGGTAATCCCAGTAGAATGGGGATATGACTGCGGGAAACAGATCACCGGCCTTTTTTGTCGCCCAGCTTATAATTTCACCGATAAAACTGCGTCGCCCGGAAGCCAGAACAGAGATGTTTTTGTTTACAGGGCCCTCAACAAAAAATGATCCATCGATGTCACTTACATCCACCTGCCCGTGTATCCGGTCTGATTTGGCTTTTCTTCCATTGATCTCTATCACACCGGCAATAGCACCTCCGTAACGGGTTCCATAACCTCCCGGGTAGAAATCAATCGATTCCAGAGCTTCAGAGTTGTAAACTGATTTCATACCTCCGAAATGGTAAAGTGAAGGAAGCTGTACTCCATCAAGGAAATACCGGGAATCCCAGGATGGTGAGCCGCGGACAATGACATCACCTGAACCCAAAGAGGGTCTTGCTACTCCGGGCATGGCCTGCACTACTCTTATCGCATCTCCACCAAGGCCGGGGATTTTCCTTACTTCCTGAATTGACATCTGATGTCTGCTGACCTCTTTTTCCTCAATTTTCCCGTAAACTACAATTTCAAGATCAGAATAAGTATGCCGCTCTGTAAAGTATCTGGCGTCAAGTTTTTCTCCGTGGTTTATCTTCTCGAGTGTCTGGTAGGTGCTGTAGCCGTTGGCTACGATCATCACTTCCACCGAGCAGGCTGGAAGTGCGTAGAAACTGAACGTGCCTTCAGAATCTGACTCCGCAACGAGTTTGTTTTCCTCCAGACGCTGGCCTTCTATTTTGCCGATTTCATCTATGTACTTTGAAAATGGAAGAGGAAGTGTATTGTCGATGGTGTCCTTGAACGTAAGTACGATCATCGCATCTGCTATTGGCGTGCGTGTACCCTTCTCAAGTACCTGGCCGCTGAAGTTGACAGTCTGAGGAATTGAGTCTATTGCATCATCAAGACTGAAGCGGTACTCGTATTGAAGCAGTACTGCTACTGGTTCACCATCTGCGACAGCCGGGGTGAATTTAAACTGTTTTGAGGCGGATGCTGCGCTATTGTCAAGCCGCGGTTCCAATCCCCGCATGACACTGACACTGTCAACGCCCCCGTTTTCATTTACAAGCAGTTCCAGTATAACGGTCCCTTCTACACCCTTTTTGACCAGATCATCAGGGTACTCTGCCTTTATGAATGATACCTGTTGAGGCATTTTTTCAATTGCAGGCAGGGAATCTTCATCAGAAATTGTTGAATCAGGGGCTTCCTCAGCATCGATTTCTATATCTATTACGGATTCTTCCGGTTCTTCAATGATCGCTCCTGAAGATTGCTGTTGACCGGTGAGACTGAGGTTCAGTAGAAGAAGAATGGAACCGATAGTATGTGTAAGCATTGGTTTCCTTTGTTAATCGGTATTGCTCTTTTTCATCTCATCATACTGGCAATTTGTATTTGTATTCTGTGAAATGATTTTACCTTGTATCAGCGGATACTCATATAATATAATCCATGAGATGACGTTTAGAATGTCAAATCAGACATAAATCTCTTCTGCTTTACCTGTCTTTGCGCGAGTTGAAAAAATGGAAACCTGAACGGTAACTGCTCTAAAAATTAGAGCGGATAAATGCGAACAGTTTAATTGCAGGAATTAAATTGAAATTATGTAACATGTTGACATATCAATGAAGAATGAGGATAGTGGAAAGAATATGTTCAGAATCAGGGCTCACCAGAAAAGAGGAGGTCTTATGAGGTATTCAGTTACCATAAGTATTCTGGCCATCATATCGATGTCACACGGAGCAATCGATTTTTATGGTTACAGGGCGACTTCTGGCTATTATTATGATGAAACTATTCGTTATTCCCAGGTATTACTTGGTTATTCAGATCTGGACAGGTCAGAAATAAGCATCGTTCCGAGAGGAACATATCTTGACGTGACTGAAGATGCCTGGATAAGCAGCGATGTGACCAGAATGAATGTGGCAAACATGACAGGTGATTATCTGTTCAGAGGCTCAATTCCAGTGCCCCGGGAGGCTGTTGTCACAGGCTTGCATACATGGAAAGGTGATACTTTGTACAGGGCCGGGTTGTATGAGACCAGGTATGTTTACGATGCGAGTTTTCCTGATAGTATCAAACTGCAACAGTCGCTCGATTCAAGAATCGCTCTGCTCCAGCAGCATACAAATACAAGTTTTGAACTTACCCTGTGTCGGGTATCCTTAGGGGAAAAGAAACATATAAGGATCAGATACCTTCTGAGGTCCAACGGCGTGGCTTTGAATACTTATGTAATACCGGTATTACTTCATTCAGTTTATGGAAAAAATCCTGATTACATGAAAGTAACAGTTTTTGCTGATAACAAAAACCGGCAGTGTAAATTGCAGTATGGTCAATCTAACATGGTTCTGAACGATACCAGCCAGAACGTTATTCCATTTCAGCCTTCTCTAAACCTGCAGCTCAACATATCGAAGTCCACAATAAACCTCACAAAATTTACAAGCGGACCTTACAGAGGTAATTATTTGTCTGCGAATACTTTTATTACGGATTCACTTATTTCCAGACTTTCGAAGCCGGTTTCGACTGTGTTTATATGGCGCTGGAACATGTCTACTCTGACTCAATTGGTGTATTACAATAATGGGATAAAGGAATTGTCCTCTGAGGCATTATCGTTCATCAAACAGGCCAGGCTACTAAAGAACACCATGGTTAACCTCAGGAAACTTGGAAATCCCTGCGGGTTGATTCATATAATAGAGAGACAGAATGGTACTGCATTCAGCTCAAAATCGATAAGCCTTGCGGAGGATTCAACCATAATGGAGTATTTAGATTCGTTTACCGAAGAAAAGATATACAAAGAATATTCCGGAATCACGCCCGAATCAGACCAGTGGTGGGTACCATACGAAAGCAACAGTTTCTCTTTTGAACAGTCAAGGAATGATCTGATTTCTGTTTTGCAGAAAGCAAGTTCACTATTAAAAAAATCCGGTTCAGGCAAAAAACATCACATTGTACTGGTCTCCGCCGGCAGTGTATTTGAATACGACCAAAAAGATATGAGTGGGGAACTTGGTGCCATATTAGATGGTATAACTGTTGATGCCAGTAATGCAGAGTGGTTCGGGGTCAATATCGGCAGTACTTTTCCTGCATCAAATCTCTATTTCTGGAATGGCTTTCTCTTCCCTTCATTCAGCCCTGCTGCAGTCCGTTTAAGAATAAAATCGGCAGAGCAGAGCTATGACTTTCAACTGCCTCAGAATGTATGGTCAACCCCACTGAATTTTACCGGCAGAGTATCTGCATCCTGGGATACTGTTTTTTACTGGACCGGATTTGATGATGCTGGGAAACAGATTTCTACTGTTGAAATCAAGCCGGTTGTTTATTCGTTCCATGCTGATTCTGCACTTGCGAAGTTGTGGGCAGGTGACAAGGATCATATATCTGAAACAGAAGAGGAATATCCGGGCGGTACATTCGGGATCCTGACAAAGGCAACCTTTTTTCAGGCTACAAAAAACAGCGCTGTCAAGAGCAGTTCCAGAAATGTTGCATTTTTAAGTGATGAAGAGATCTTTGCTCCTAAGACTCCCGTAAAAAATAGAGCAACGCAGTCGGTAAAACCTTTTGTGCTTTACCGCAACGGGGTGCTTCAAATATCTTCTGCCGATGAATATCAAACTCTGAAAATTTATGACCTGAACGGAAAACTGCTGCTTTCTCTTGAACTTTCCAGATTCAGATCTTCCGGTTCCACTTTAAAAATTCCTATAGCAAAGATGCTCGGGAACAGGGCTAAAGGTAAAATGGTACTGGTCTTGACTGGTAAGCGCGTTGGCAGCTTTACAGTTCTCTGTGGAGGTGCAATATGAGATTTATTCCCACGATACTGTTATCAACTGCAGTTCTAATTTCCTCATATGCAGAAGAGAAGATCTCAAATTATCACCTTGCAATAGGCGTGTCTGCTGGAGGCTCATATTCTCATATCAAAGCTGATAAACTGATGGAGCATTACTTCAGCCCGACAGAAGGCACAACAAAGCAAACATCCCCGTCATGTGGAGTGAATGTCGATTTTTATGCTGGAAGGTTTGCTGCAGTGAGCAGCGGGTTAGTGTACCTGAAACTCGGGCAGTATTCAAAAAAAACCAACATTTACTACCGGGACAGTCCGTTTGAACATGAGCTTTCAACCTCATCTCTGGTTGACTATGTGGGGGTTCCGATAATCCTGAAGGGGGGAATCAATTTATCGCACATGACTTTCTT
>CAYLVN010000169.1:0-7260 GCA_964387115.1 uncultured Fibrobacter sp. | reverse complement strand
TCGCCGCAGGTTGAGGTCTCATTTTTTGAAACCGATAATGATATACGGTAACAGGATTGAGGGGAGAACGTTACAAACCCGCTATCCTTTACCACTATTCCCTGTACATGCGCCGCAGTTGTGAATTTCGTTTCATAAGCAGGTGGCATGTTCTTCTCAGCCTGCTATAACCTTGAGATAATTTGATCTTTAGTAAAGGGAAGCGCGTGTGTTGAACAGATCAGGACACAAGAAAAGACCATGCTCAGTCTGCAGACAATGATTTTTGACATGTTAATCCTGACCGGAAAGATACATGTGAAGTGGAATTAACAATAGAATATATAGTATACCGGGGACTGAAGACAAGAATAATTTCTGAGTTGTCTTTCAACTGAAGAGGCACATTACCTGAAAATCGCAGTTGGATGAAGTGCGGAGTGTTATTCTGAATTTCCTGGTTTACCCCTCCGTCCCGGCAGAAACCGGGACTAAGGAGAGTAGAAACCGTTTACATCTATTTCATCGAAATAAGTGACCTTCCGGTCATCTCCGGAGGAACCTCAATTGAAAGCAGGTCAAGCACTGTTGGAGCGATATCGCACAGCTTTCCGCCTTCCCGCAGTTTCAGGTCCCCGGCACCCACAACTGTCAATGGCACAAGATTAGTGGTGTGTGCGGTCATAGGCGAACCGTCCTCAAGCTTTGTCTGCTCCGCATTTCCATGGTCAGCAGTAAGAATGCAGGCTCCGCCTTTTTTAAGAGCAGCTTCCACAACATCGTGCACACAAGTATCAATTGTCTGGACCGCCTTTATAATCGCTTCAAACACACCGGTGTGCCCGACCATGTCACAATTGGCGAAATTGCAGATAACGACATCGTATTTGTCACTCTCTATTGCCTCAATGAGTTTGTCCCTCACTTCAAAAGCGCTCATTTCCGGTTTCAGGTCGTATGTGGCCACTTTGGGGCTGTTTACAAGAATACGATCCTCACCCGGGAAAGGATCATTTCTCTGACCGTTAAAGAAAAACGTGACATGTGCATATTTTTCAGTTTCCGCGCACCTGAGCTGTTTTAGGCCCTTACTTGACAGTACTTCACCAAGTAAATTTGCATTGCTCATTTCCGGATAGGCTTCACGGAAGTGGCCGTTATCATAGTAGTGGGTCATCGCAATGAAGCAGGGTACCAGAAAAGGCCTGCTGAATTCAGGGAATTGCGGTTCCACCATCGCCTTGGTCAATTGACGGGTGCGATCAAAACGGAAGTTGAAGAAAATAAAAGAGTCTTTCTCTGACATTCCTTTGTAGTCGATAATCCGGGGTTTTATGAATTCATCATTTTCTCCTGAATCATAAGATGCTTCAACTGCTTCTTTCCAGTTCTTTGCGGCAGTTCCTTTTCCTTCCACTATAGCACGGTAGGCAAGCTCGGTTCTGTCCCATCTGTTGTCCCTGTCCATGGCGAAATAGCGGCCTATGACAGTAGCGACTCTTCCGATTCCTGTTTTCTCAATTCCATCCTGCAGAAACTGCAAGTGCTGAAGAGCTGATTTGGGAGGCGTATCCCGCCCGTCTGTTATCGCGTGAATCAGTACATTATGAAAATTCTGTTTTTTGCACAGTTCAAGCAGAGATATACAGTGCCTGGTGACAGCATGTACGCCCTCCTCCTGGATCAACCCTGCCAGATGCAGCGTGCCGCCGCTCTTTCTTGCGAAATCAATAGCCTTGAGAAATGCCTCATTGGTAAAGAAATCACCATCAGAAACAGATTTATCGATACGCGTCAGACTCTGATAAACAGTGCGTCCGGCGCCAATATTGAGGTGACCGACTTCGCTGTTCCCCATATACCCGGCCGGCAGCCCGGCACTCAACCCGGAGGTTTCTATAAGAGTTGTAGGGTTATTTTTCTCATACTGATCGGTATAAGGGGTTTCAGCCATATAGATGGCGTTGGATGGTTCATCTTTTCCCCTTCCCCAGCCATCACGCACAATAAGACACACAGGTCTCTTTTTCATCTTTTTCTACCTCTCTAAATGTGAATCATGTATGAACGATTTAATGTCAGCTGTCTAATCTTTCAAAAATACCTCAATTCACCGCTGCAAACCAGCAAATACCAACTTTTTTCGTTTACATAACTAAATGTTATCCCTAAAGTCCGCCAAATCATATTTTACTATGGTTCAGCCAATTCTCTTTTAGAGTGCATCATCATACCATGTTGAGAGGACCCATGAAATTCAAAAGAGCCACAATCGCGATAACGGGTATTATTTTTGCAGCCGGAATCTTTACCGCTTCCACAATCACAGATCAAAATTACCTGGTTCACGAGGTCAAAAAAGGGGAATCCCTCAGCTTGATCTGTATCGACTATTATGGTTACTATAGTAGCGAACTTGGAGCCGCGATCAAGAAGATGAACCCGGAAATCAAGGATGTTAACCTGATCCTCACCGGCTGGAAATTGAAATTTAAAAAGCCCGACAGTCCCGACAGTGTGAAATCTGCCGCAAAAAAAGAGGTTAAAGACACCCTGTTTACCAGAAAAGCGGCAATCACTCAGGGCGTGGCAACATGTATCGAGGGGAATGTTACGGTTAAGCGTGCAGGAAAGGATAGCTTTACAAAACTGACTGTCAACAGCCTCCTGAATCCCGGAGACATAATCAGGACTGCAGCGGCAGCCAGGGCGGAAATAATCATAAACAGAGAATCGGTTGTCAGACTCAATGAAAAGACCGAGATGACACTTGAGGCTCTCAGGGATTCTACTAAAGCCAAAAATTCTAAAACACGGATCGGCTTTCCGGCAGGATCCATCTGGACAAAAATGAAGAAGTTCAGGGATAAAATCAGCCGGTTTGAACTCGAACTGCCTACTGCAATTGCAGCGGTACACGGTACGGTTTATGAAACATCTGTAAACCCCGACTCATCATCTGAAGTGAAGGTCTTTTCAGGCGAAGTCGCAGTAAGGAATGCCCCCTCAGGACAGCCATCCCAGGTTGCCGGAGTTCAAGAGGTTGCAGGACCTGATGAGATTTCAGGACCGCAGGAAGTAAGCGTTGAAAGCTGGACACAGATAGTCAGATCCATGCAGATGATCAAGGTTGACAATAAGGGAGTCCCTTCAAAGCCGGTCTCATTCTCAGATGATTCGGCAAGTGACTGGGAAAACTGGAACAAAGAACGTGATAAGCGCATAGCAGAGATTTTTTCGGAGTCCCCGAATGAATAAAAAAAGTCTGATACTGGGGCTTGGAACGCTTATTCTTGTACTTATCGCCTTTTTCAAGCCCTTTCGCTTTATTGACAACCTCTTCTATGACCTCAATTTTTTACTGGCTGCTCACGACGCGTCCGATTCAGTCATAGTAGTAGGTATCGATTACAGCAGTATCAGAGAGCTGGGGTCTTTTCCCTGGCCCAGAAGCAAAATGGCCTTTTTAGTCGAGAAGATCTCAAGCGGGTCTCCTAAAACCATAGCTCTCGATTTTCTTTTTCCAAAGCGCTCTGAAAAAGAGGAAAACGACAGCCTTGCATCGGTCTTCTCCCATACCCCGAACCTGGTGCTCCCTTTCCGGGCCGGTGGAATCACAAGTGATAAAGCAGATTATAAACATACTATCCCAAATGATATCCTGAATTTCAGAATTCTCAGATATTCCAGTCAGGAGAATCTCGAGAATATACAGTTTTACAGTGCCACAGAAGTGGATGCTGCCGACACGATCTTTACAAAGTATGCCCGTTACGGAGGATTCCTCAACGTCTCAACAAGCAATTCAAGCCAGAAAATCCGTGAAGCTATACATATAATTAAGGTCGGTGAAGAATATTTTCCCTCTTTCGGCATCTCTGCAGCAGCATCTTATTACCGCCTTTCGCCGGCAGATTTGATTCTTGATGGAAACGGAAGTATTCAACTTAAAGAGACTACGATTCCTCTTACACCGTATGCCGCAACCACATTTATCAACTTCAGAAACCAGAAGAATCCCATTCGGGAAATCTCAGCCATTGAGGTGATAGATGGACGAATCGATCCGTCAATTTTTAAGGACAAGCTTGTCTTTGTAGGAGTAACGGATCCACTTGCCGGAGCAGATTTCTTCACCACCCCGGTTCAGGCACAATACCCGGGTGTAAAGATATGGGCAACTATGGCCCTTGATATTCTCCAGAAGTCATGGATCAAAATAGGCACGCCGCTGTTAACAATTCTTAACTGGGTTTTTCTTCTCTTCATGTTTCCCGGGCTTGCACTGCTGTTTCCCGGGAAAAAAAGAGTTCTGGCAGTAGTCACCGGAGTAGCCGCTACCGCTCTGAGTATAGCGGTTGGGTTCTATGCGTTCAGATTCCTTAATTCATACTGGGAAAGCTCCTCTCATGTGTACGCCTGGTTTTTTTCCCTGATCTGGCTGGCAATGATCAAGGCAGATCCAACCCTCTCCGGCAGACCTTCAATAAATCTGGAACCTGATGAGGCCGCAGGGAATCAGATTATCCCGCCCCCTACCGAGGAAGACCTGTCCAGCCAGTTGCCCAAAACCGATACATCCATATTCGCAGCCAAAATGCTTGACTCCAGTGGAGAAAACAGAGAGCGGGGCCTGACGCTCTCCAATACAATAATCGCAAAGAAGGCAGAAGATATCCATCCAGAGCCAAGAACCATAGTGCAAAGTTCTGCCATAATCGACAAACTGAAGGATATTGCCGAAGGGAAAATTATCAGGACCCTGGGTTCAGGCGGTATGGCTGATGTGTACCTTGTATGGAACCCCAGGCTTGAGCTTTACCGGGCTGTAAAGGTTATTAAACCGGATCAATCGGAAACATTCCAGAAAAGATTTGAAACTGAACTGCGGATCTTCTCCAAGCTGGATCATCCAAACATAGTGCATTGTTACGGAGTCGGTGAATGGCATTCACTTCCCTACATTGAGATGGAGTTCGTAAATGGAGCCTCGACTGAGGAGATCATACACAAATGCAAAGCATTATCAGTAGAACAGGCATTCGCGATTGGAATCCAGGTTGCCAAAGCCCTCCATTACGCACACAATCAGGTAATTACGATTTATGGTAAAACCTACAGGGGTATAATTCACCGTGATCTCAAACCAGCCAACATAATGATTACCCGTTCCGGCAAAATCAAACTGACCGATTTTGGAATCGCCAGGCCCCTTGATGTCTCCCTGCATACCATTGAATTAGGCAGTGTCGTAGGTACTCTTCCCTACCTGGCTCCCGAGCAGCTTGGGGAACAAGAGCTGACATGTCGAACAGATGTATATGCTCTTGGTGCTACTCTTTACGAGTTGATTGCCGGAGTGAGGCCTTTTACACAAACCGAAGTTCCGGCACTGATAACGGCCAAAAACAGCGGCACATACAAACCTCTGAGCAGTCACTTGAAAGTTCCCGAAGAAGTATCCGGTGTGATTGACAAGGCTCTTTCTGTCGATCCGCTCCAAAGGTACAGCTCTGCACACGCCTTGCGGCTCGACATGGAGAAAGTTCTCTTTTCTCTCTCGGGACAAGACGGTTACAAGCACCTTTCCCAGCTTGTAAATAGATACTGGAACTGAATATCTGAGGTAACGTGAGCTTTATCTTCCTCCAAATGCCCGGCAAGAGCCAGTGCAGGCATATTCTTTCTGATGGAGCTACCGGAATCGGCCGAAGCAGCCAGAATGCAATCCGGATCGATCCATCTTTCAAGAATGTGTCCGGACACCATGCGCTGATTTACAGATCGCAAAAAGGCATAATCGTCCAGGATCTCCAGAGTACGAACGGGACCTACGTAAACGGGTTAAGAGTGACTGAATCAGAACTGCAGATCGGCGATGAACTCGGTCTGGGGAAAACCGGTCCCCGATTCATTCTCACCGAGTCTCTCCTCCCGCCTGAAAGCATCGCTTTCGATCAGGAGAAATCATCAGAGAAGCCGGAGGCAGTAATTGTAGATCAGAACATCAAGCCCCTGCATGAAATATCTATGACCGGTTTACTTGAGAATAAAATACTGGGGAACAGACTGGGACCTGATGACATGCAGGTTCTATTAAAGGATCAGAAACGTCTTGAAAAAATTATTGAGCGTGGCCAAGTCAGCCAGTCACAATCAAATCTTATCAAATCGGCGTTCATTGCCTCAAGATCAAAATTAAAAATGTACCTTTTCATCTCTGTCACCGGTTTCATTACAGCAGCATTGCTCATATCCTTTTTCGCCATAAGAGCACATCAATACAAAACACTTCTGAGTAAAGCAAAATCTTTAAAAACCGCAATGGCAGACTGCGACAAAGAGATCACCTTCCTGAGGAAAGAAAAGAGAAGTGAAGAATCCCTGGCAAAAAAAATCCTGGATCTTCGGGAGAAACAGACTGAGCTTTCAACACTCAAGAGCAGATTTAATGAAGATGACTTTAAAGAATTCTACTCAGATCCCCTGGAGATGAAAATTGACAATATAATGATGAGATACGGGGAAACGGAATACTTCATTCCTGAGGAAATGATTCAACGGGTCCGTCATCATATTAACGCTTTTACAAGAGGCGGGGATAAAAGTCTTGCCAGCCGCTTCATCAGCCGCAAAGATAATTACTTTCCGATGATTCAGAGAATATTTAAAGAGAATAAACTTCCGACTGACCTTGCATATATCGCAATGCTCGAGAGCGGACTTGACCCGCAAGCCCTGAGCCCGGCTGGAGCAAAAGGATTGTGGCAGCTCATGCCAAACACCGCAAGAAGGTTTGGACTGAAAGTAAATGGAAATCTTGACGAACGAACTGATCCTGAAAAATCCACAGTCGCGGCAGCTGAGTATTTCAGGGAACTTTTGGGTATGTTCGGGTCCAGGAGTGCCGTAATGCTCTGCATGGCAGCATATAATGCCGGTGAAGGAAGAATACTGAACGCCCTTAGGAAAATCGATGATCCCCTGCAGAACAGAGATTTCTGGTATATTTACAGAATGGGTGTACTGGCTGAAGAGACAAACGAATATATCCCCAGGGTGATTGCGCTGATGATAATTTCGGAAAGCCCCGAAGAGTACGGGGTGGAAGTCACCTCCCGGTAGAGACGTCCGGCGGACGTCTCTCCAAATCGAAAGTCACAAGTCACAAGTCACAAGTCGAAAGTCGAAAGTCGAAAGTCACAAGTCACAAGTCACAAGTCACAAGTCACAAGTTAAGAGTCACAAGTTAAGAGTCACAAGTTAAGAGTCACAAGTTAA
>CAYLVN010000168.1:0-7264 GCA_964387115.1 uncultured Fibrobacter sp. | reverse complement strand
GTTAAATCACAAATTACCTACTGGGTGAAAAATAACCCAAGGTGAATTAGCTCTAATTGATAAGCGATCTCTGGAAACCACGTTTTTTACATGCAGGACAATCGTCAAATGGATTCATTTCTGGAAAACATCAAAGAGTACAAAAAGCAAATGGCAAAGGGCGCTGTTCAGGCAGCCTACAAGGGACTGATGAAATACATTATGGATCTGAGGGCATATTTCAAAACCAGATACCCTGAATACTTTGTATCCGGCAGCATCTACTATGGGTATATGGATATGACCTGCTTCTCATTTTTTCCGGAAGTGCTAAAAGAGAGGAAATTGAAGGTCGCGGTAGTTTTTCTTCACGACAAATTCAGATTTGAGGTATGGCTTGCAGGATACAACAAGCAGATCCAGGCAAAGTTCTGGAATTTAATGAGAGAAAAAAACTGGAAAAAATACCGCCTTGTGACATCATTAAAAGGCAGCGATTCTATTGCGGAACACATTCTGGCAGATAATCCAGACTTCAGCAATCTGGATAATCTGACCAAAACGATAGAGAAAAGGACCCTGATGTTCATCCAGGATATTGAGAGCTTCTTATCAGACAACTAAAATCCAAGTTGTCTGTCGCATTACTCCTCGGAACTGGTAAAGACCTGTTCAATAATTTTGCGAGCCGCATCTGTGACAAAGTCAGCTGCATCTCTGAGTGCGGCAATCGGATCCCTTCGGATCTTCAGTTCCTGCTGACTTACCATATAAAAAAGTCCATCAAGAGCTTTCTCCGTGGCATAGTCGACAATATTAGTATTCAGAGGATCCACAGACGATACTCCGGCATTTTCAAGCATGCTAAGAGAAGCCTGCGCAGCCGTGGCAGTCAGAAGGTTCCCTGACTCTGCTGTGGTTACAAGTTTAGTATAAGCGTCAGCCACTTTGTTAAAATTTGTGGCAAATTTACTCCACACATCATCAAAAGTGTACTTCGAACCCAAAGCACTGATCTTTACTGAACCTAAAGAATTCTCGATTACAGGTTTAAAACCCGAAACCAGTACATCTGATGTCGTTGTTTTCAGATAATTTGTCGCACCACTGGAATCATCTCCAAAAAGAATCTCTTTTGCAGAAGTAAAAGTCATTTCTTGTATCGCAGTCTTGAAAACATCAACAGAGAGCCCCGCGGCGTTTTCCGCACCACGATTCAGCCCCCTGATCATCGCATCCCGGTACTCTGAGAAATCGATACCTGCTGCTGAAAGAAGCGTCTTCCCGGCTGTAGTTTCTTTAAGAAGATCTACAGTCTCAATTGCTCTTTCCACATCATCAGGAAGCAGGATTCTCAGCAGTTCATTTGCAAGGTAACCGGTCACTTCATTTGTGACCTCGTTGACCTCACCGCTGGTGTCACTTAGAGTCAATGCAGCAGTCTTGCTGCCAAGGGTGAGTGATTCCTTTAACCCCGAAACGATCTGACTATCAGTTAATCCGGTATCATCAATGGATTTACCTGCATCCTCAAGAGTAGAGAGTAAATCACATGAGGTCAACATCAGTAGAGAAGAGATACTGACAACAAATAGGGATTTTTTCATAACGTCTCCTGTCCAGCGATGAAAAATCAGTTTCCTCTAATATATCATAAAAAAAAGAAAAATCAGATAAAAGATACTCTAAAAGAAAATAGTTTAAGCGCAGCCACCCATCCTGGATTCTAAGGTGAAAAGGACTTCTTTCATTTACGGTTTCGCCGGGTATAAGAACTCAGTACACTTTTAAGTTCCTGAAGACTGCCGGCAGTCACAATTTCCCTATTATTCAAAAACAGAACCAGGGGTTCTTTGATGGAAAGATTCCTGAGCAATTTCCATTGTTCCTCAAGGGAAAAAGAATCTCTGAGTGCCCATGCCGCGATAGTATCAGGATCCAATCCGGCCTTTCTGCAGAAAGAAAACCAGTAAGAACTGCCCGGATTTTCAACATACTCTTTTAAGTAACCCCTGAATTTCTCTTTAGACATTCTGTCTATCAGAAGCCATCTTTTCGACTCTTCCTGCCTGAACCGTTCTTCTGTCCCCACAATTTTTTCCCCGGTTGGCTCGCTGTAGAAAACCGGCTTCAACCTAATTTCCGGCATCGAGTCATCAAAGACAGCATTCAGAACAGCAGAAATCTCAGGAAAAAAAGGATCTACAAACAGGACCATAGATCCTTTCTCCTGCTTTCTAAGGTGATAATAATTTCTCCGGGCAATTCCATCTTTGAAAATAAGTCCGCCGCTCTTTTCCAGAAGCCCGCTCTCAACCGAACTGAAATTATGTGTCAGCTTCACTTCTTTACCAAACACATAAAATGGAAGTGCCTGTGGATTAAACTCTTTTATCAATTCTTTACCTTTTTTTGAATCAAACGTAACAACATCTATAGTAGCACCCGGAAAGAGTTCTCTTGTGGTTGCGATCATTTCAGATTCGGGGTGCTGGAGCACCGGATCTGCCACTAGAACAGAGAACACAAATGGTACAGCATCACGAAACTCGCAATTCCCTGAGACGCATCGTCCAATTTTCCCGGTCTGTCTGCAATCGCTATCATCTATGCACTGGGGCAGTGAATCGCAAAATGCCGGTCCATCAGACTTTTGGGCACACTCAATCTTTCCAAGCCTCAGTTTTGATATCTGACCCTTATAAGGAGAATTGTTGATCAGCAAAGTAGGTGAGGCATTGATATTCAGACGTTTTGATCTTGTATAATGATAAGCAAGCTCGGAGCGGCCTTTTGCATTGATCCATTTTTCTATTTTATCTTTATCGAGTCCAAGATCAGCTACAGCAACACTGCTGTTTAATAGTTCCTCTGAACATAGTTCAATAAATTTGACCCATTTGTCAGGATAAAGCTCCTTTACCGCAAGCCACAGCATCTCATCCCTCACCTCTCCTTCTCCATGCAGGGATGTAAGACTCGAGTCGCTCTCAACAGTGCCTATAAACCAGAGATTCCACTCGAGTTCAGGAAAAGCCTCTACAAACCCCCTGAAGGACACAAGTGCTTCAAGGCCGTATGGACATTGGCTCATAATGTAAAGATCATAAACCTGTTCCGGTTTCTTCTGCGTTAACCTGGTTACTTCAACAATTGAACTGTCATCCGGAACTTCCGGCCCTGCAGTGAGCCAGCCACTTCGTATAACATCTACTCTTTTTCCGGATATGCGCAAGTCAACAAAAGAGAGGCTTTTACCCTGAAACCCAAACTGCATCACCGGAGCACCGCCCTTCAAAATCACAGGATCTATATCGGCTTTTCGGTGTCCGTTTACAATCAGGTCACATTCCGGAAAGGAATCCCGCAGTTTAATGGAGTTTTCCTGTCCCAGATGAGAGAGTATTACCTGAAAATCTGATCTCTCTGTCATCTCTTTCCAGTATTTACGAAGCGATGAAACAGGGTCCTTTATTGAAACACTTTTATCAATATCAAAGAGCTTCTCCCGAGGGGTCAAACCTGTTACGCCAATTGTGTACTGACCCTTTTTTATCAAAAGATACGGCGAAACCAGAGTCTCGGAGGCATTAACAAAACAATTGGCGCTAACCAGTGGTACTCCCGCTTCAGCAGCTCTCTCTTTGAGCCACTTACCGCCGTACTGAAGATCATCATCACCTACAGCGGCTGCATCATACCCGATCACGCCCATACCTCTCAATGTGCCTATTGTCCTCAGCGAATCAGCAGCCCGCCCCTCGGTATAGGAATCGTATATGCCTCCACCAGAGAATCCCCCGGCATCAAGGAACAGGGAATGCTCTCCCCTGCCGATCTTTTTTAATAAAAACGCCCTTTTTGACAGTCCTCCACCGGGGTCCTTTGGACAGTCACAAGCTTCAATCATTGCGTGAGTTTCCGCACCGGCAACGACTGTCAGATTTATATCGTTTGTACCAGCGATGATTGCTGATTTAATAATGGCCAGAGAAAACCAGAAAAGGCAGACTCGCTTCATCAAAAATTTCCTTCCCGACATAAATGAAAAACACTGATTCCCGATCAAACTACACAGTGGAAACCCGCTTTATTCTGGAAAACGGAAATCATGCGGTTGATTTTAAGATAGAAAGATGAACAATGAGCCTTTTTATGGCTGAAGGTAATCATCCCACTGCTTCTACAATAAAATAACTCTTCTTGCCTTTTTGCAACAGGATGTATTTGTCATTCAGCAGATCTGTCGTAGAGATTTTTGAAGACAGGTCATCGATTTTTACCTTATTTACAGAAACTCCACCCTGGCTCAGCATTCGTCTTGCTTCACCCTTTGAGGGAAACATTCCTGTTTTTTCCGAAACCAGATCTATAAGGCTGATACCATTCTGAAGTTCATCGCGAGACACCTGTTTTTGGGGAACACCTTCGAAAACAGAAAGGAAATCCTTCTCTGAAAGCTGATGAAGAGTTTCTGTTGTACCCTTTCCAAAAAGGATCTCCGATGCACCCAGGGCTGTCTGATAATCTGCCTGAGAATGCACCATGATTGTTACTTCTCTGGCCAGAACTTTCTGCAAATGCCTCTCATGAGGTGCCGCAGCATGCTTTTCTTCCAGTTCAATGATCTGTTCCTTTGAAAGGAATGTATATATCCTCAGCAACCTTGGCGCATCCTCATCAGATACATTGAGCCAGTACTGGTAAAACTTGTAAGGTGAGGTCATCAACGGGTCGAGCCAGACGCTTTCACCACCTTCAGTTTTTCCAAACTTCTTGCCGTCCGCCCTGGTGAGGAGCGGACAAGTAAGCGCATAGGCCTCTCTTCCAGCCTTGCGGCGGATAAGCTCTGTACCGGATGTAATGTTGCCCCACTGATCAGATCCGCCCATCTGAAGGACACAGTTTTTATTTGTAAATAACCAGTAGAAATCATAGGCCTGAAGAAGCTGATAGCTGAATTCCGTAAATGAAATTCCACTCTCCCATCTGTTTTTTACCGAATCCTTGGAGACCATATAATTTACAGTAAGAAATTTGCCGACATCACGCAGAAAATCGAGAAATTTTATCTCCTTGAACCAGTCATAGTTATTCACGATTTCAGCTCTGTCATCAGAAAAATCCAGGAATTTAGAGAGCTGCTTTTTTATACACTCCTGATTGAATGCAACCACATCCGCCGAAAGCAGCTTTCGTTCATCGGATTTACCGGATGGATCCCCGATCATGCCTGTGGCTCCGCCTACAAGCGCAACAGGTTTATGGCCGCAGCGCTGAAAATGACAAAGGATCATAATAGGAAGGAGACTTCCGATATGAAGTGAACGACCGGTAGGATCAAAACCGATATACCCCGATACCGGACCCTCCAGGAGCTTCTGCTCGGTTCCGGGTGTAACATCATGAATCATCCCCCGCCACTTCAACTCTTCAATGAAATTCATATTTCCTCTCAAAAGATTCTTAATTTTTACTTGTAATTTTTGTAACTGTTTCAGGTTATATTCGAATGCGTTTATTCATCAAAATGCCTGAGGGCCTCTAATAGCATGCTCTGATTTACTTGACCGCTACACCAGAAATGCATTTTTCAAGTGATCAATCTTATTTCCCACTACTGCAATAACATCAAAACGGCACGGAGTCCCTGAAATATTGTGCTCTGTTATATACTGCAAAGCCATCCTGGCGAGCTTTCTCTGCTTCTGCGGTGTAACCCGGTAAAGAGGGTTGCCGCAGAAATTGCCGGCCGATGACTTCACCTCTATAAATACCAGCGTTCCATCACTGTCACGGGCCACGATGTCAATTTCTCCGGCTTTTGATCTGTATTGCCTGCAGATAATAGAATACCCTCCCGAAAGAAGGTGCTCAACAGCTGCCTGCTCGCCCTTGTTTCCTTTTTGCCGATTATTCTCTGATGGGCCAAAAGAATTCATGGTGTTCAATGATGGTTAATTATGTGGTAAATCAGTGTTCCACCCACTGCGGCAAGCCCGATCCATGTAAGCCATTGCGTCCTTGCCATCTCAATCCAGTAAGCGGAATCAAACGGCGAAAGATCATCCCTGCGTCTTTCTCCGCTGCGACGGTCTGTGATCCTGCGTTCCGATGACTTGTCTGATGAATCCTCTTTTTTTGCCGGTTTGAAGTGTATAGTAGTGTGTTCCACTTTCTCTTCAGGATCGACAGAGTCCAGATGCTCAAGCATCTCTTCAACAGATGTGTATCGGTCACGCTTATCTTTTTTCAGGGCCTTGAGAACAATAAGCTCCAGACGCTTTGGAGTATCTTTACGCTTGACAGATGGTGGCAAAGGGAGCTCGTGAACCTGTTTGTAAGCAACAGCCATCGCGTTATTACCGGTAAATGGAGGCTTTTTAGCCAGCATTTCATAAATCAATATCCCAAGAGAGTAGATGTCTGTCTGAGCATCCAGCTTTATTCCCTGCGCCTGCTCCGGAGACATGTACTCAGGTGTCCCCACTGCGGAGCCGGTCATTGTAATGTTGGTACCGGAAAAAATCTTGGCAATCCCGAAATCGCTGAGACGGGCTACACCGTTCTTCTCCAATAACACATTCTGAGGTTTAATGTCCCGGTGGATGATATTACGACTGTGTGCGTAGCGCAAGCCACGACAGATCTGTTTGGCCAGATCTATTATTTCTGTTATGGAGATGGGTTTACCCAGATAAATATATTTTCCAAGGTCCATTCCATCAACATACTGCATGGCAAAATAGCGCAGTCCGCTCTCTTCTCCATATTCATAGATACTTACTATGTTCTGGTGTTGCAGAAGCGAAATGGCTTTAGCCTCTATTTCAAATCTTTTGGCAAACTCTTCGTCTCTTGACAGTTGAGGGGAAAGCACTTTCAAGGCGACGACACGGTTAAGGGGTTCCTGGACCGCTTTATAAATATCACCCATTCCACCCCTGCCTAATTCCCCTATAATCCGGAAATGGCCGATTTTTTCGGGGATTCTCTGCTCCGGAATTTTTTTCATCATCATGTTCATATGAATTCACTCATCGACGAGAGATGTGCCGGGACACCGCTGTCTGGGTTAAAATAATTAAAACGCTGATCAATATAAAAAGTGCATTCCATTCACGAAACTCCAGCACCGGCCGCTCAAGCAAACTTGTCTGCTTGAGCATCCCGAATACCGGACGCGAAATTGTCATGTGAGATATTGCCCGACCCAGGCTGGTCATTCTGTCAAAAGGAATAAGAATACCTGAAAAAAATATCTGCGGTATAAAAAGTATCGGAA
>CAYLVN010000167.1:2504-7277 GCA_964387115.1 uncultured Fibrobacter sp. | reverse complement strand
CCGACGGTGATAAAGTTTATACTTATGGAAAGAAGGACCAGGCAGGAGAGGTTCTGACCAGGTTTTTCAAGCAGATCCAGGGTATCCAGTATGGTGAACTGGAAGACAAGCACGGCTGGATGGTTCCTGTGAAGGCGTGTGCAACTGTTGCTGTCTGACAGCTACAGGTAATAAAATCGCGATCTTATAAGTATTAAGGTTTCAGTCAAGCGGCGCCTTCAAGGCGCCGCAATCACAAGTACCCTCTTCTTTCACACTCTTCAAATCCCTTCAGATATCTCAGATAGTACACCCACTTCATCGGGCTCTTCCTGTTGAACAGAAAACGGATGTAATTTTTACCATGCCGAAACTCGAAGATATCCTTTTTCTGAATCACAAAATCTTCAATTTCCGAAACCGGCCATGTAACAGGGCCCGATTGTGCATTGAATGTCAGGGTATCGGCCGTAAGCGTGGCGCTTCCTGTGGCAGAATCTGAGAAAGTACGATCGCTGTTTTCATTCTGAAGGATCACATTATCGCTTGTTGAAAGCACAGCCGCCCCGGATCTGATTTTCTCGATGACCTTTGACTTGTGCATATCAGCCCAGTCTTTAAGGTCGTGCAGTGAACTGGTATCGTTACCTGTCGCTTTCAGTCTGCAATGAGCATCCATTTCCCATGAACCGCCGCAGGAACTGCAGTGAATCGTGTTCCCATCTGTGCTGAGCGTATCTTCACCGCAGCAATTCATGCATATCCATACGAATCTCTCAAGGCCCTCTGCAATTTTGGTACCTGTAAAGGGGTACTGAAGATTCTGAGGATCTTTGATGTCATTCTGGTAGATGGATGATTTGATTTTTTCAAACAGCTGGTCACTAGTCAAGTCCTGGTAATCCTGTGGTGTGTGTACCTTGATATCAATTGTAATGTTCCCTCTACGAATATTCCGGGCCCACCATGGTTTTGTCAGGAAATTGCCCCTGAGTCTGACAGTAACAACCGGACATTTCATTTTCAGTACTATCTTTTCAAGACCTTTGTAAAGAAGCTGAGTCTCGCCATCCCAGGTGGTCTGACCTTCCGGGAAAACACATACCGGGTAGCCGTTTTTGAGCCTGTTTAGAGTCTCTTTCATGGCCTTGTAGTCGGATGCACCTTTTCGTTTGGGTATACATCCGATATTTTTCAGGTACCACTGTGAAATACCCTTTCCCCTGAACCCGTCATCATTAACCATAATGGAAAATGGCCAGCGGCTGTAATTGCCGATAATCCAGGGGTCAAAAAAAGTACCGTGATTTGAGACTACCAGAAAAGGCGGTTCGGGGTAGACGTCGCTATCGGGTGTGAGACTGAATTTGTAACCCCGCCTGAGGTGTGCATTGATGAATAATTTGGAAAGGACATTCCAGAAAAACCATCTTGTATAGTATTCAAGTTTCTTCATATTAAATCCTGATCCAGCGAAAGTATTATGGTTTCAGGGGTTTGCCCTGAAAAGAATTATGTCCCCGTCCCTGACAGTATAATCTCTGCCCTCGGCGCGGATTTTACCAGCGGCTCTTATTGCAGCTTCAGACCCCAGCTCTACAAGATCCTCAACAGAATAAACCTCCGCACATATAAACCCTTTCTGGAAATCACTGTGCACGGCCCCTGCAGCAGTGAAGGCAGATGATCCTGCCTTGACAGTCCAGGCGTGCAGTTCTTTTTTGTTAATAGTAAAAAATGTTTCCAGCCCCAGCAGGCGGTAAACGGCACGGGCAAGGGTATTCAATCCGCTTTCGGCTATTCCCAGAGATGAAAGGTATTCAACCCGTTCATCTTCCGGCAGTTCAGCTATCTCGGCCTCAATTTTCCCGCACAGAGATATATATCCTGCCCTCTCTCCTGAAAGGCTGTCTGCGAGCTTCTGTAACTGCGCTGTGTTTACCTGGCCGTCTTCACCGGTGTTAGCCACAAGAAGCACCGGCTTCTGGGTGAGAAATCCCAATCCCTGTATTGAGCCCAGCATCTCAGCACTGAGACCAGCTTTACGAATCGGGATTCCGGATGAAAGAGAGCTTACGATTAATTCAAGGGCAGAGAGAAAAAGTACCTGATCTTTTTCCTGACTTTTTACTTTGGATGCCTTTGCCAGACTCTTTTCGGCTATATCGAGGTCTTTGAGAATGAGTTCGGTCTCAATGATCCCGATATCACTCTCAGGATTGACTGCTCCATCAACATGCACTACATCCGGATCATCAAAAACACGCACAACATGCAGTATGGCGTCTACCTCTTTTATGTGGCCCAGAAACTGATTCCCTAGGCCTTCACCCCGGGATGCGCCTTTAACCAGACCTGCAATGTCGATTAACTCCAGAAATGCAGGGACCACACGGCCGGTCTGAATAAAAGAGGTAATTTTATTGAGCCGCTCATCTGGAACGGCCACCATACCGTGGTTTGGATCTATTGTGCAGAACGGATAATTCTCCGCGGCTGCTTTCCCTGAACAAAGAGCGTTAAAGATGGTTGATTTTCCAACATTTGGCAAACCGATTATACCTGCAGTAAGTCCCATACTTATCCAATCCGAATTTATATTAATGGTGAGAATGTTATAAAATACCACTTGTGACCGTACTATCTCAATCTATTCATTCTCACGAGCCTTCACTGAGAGATTTCATTTTTGTTTCTCCTTGCCCTCTGTAACTTTATATCTTTACGTTCGGGGGAGAAAATGCAGAAAAAAAGAGAATTACCTGAGTCTGTGAAACCGGTTTTAAAAGAGGTGAAGATTCTTTCCGGTTTTAGTGATGCAGAGATTGAAAAGATCTCAGCCAACTGCATGGTGACTGAGTATCATGCCGGTGATATTATTATGGAAGAGAATACACCGGCCTCAGAGATATTTATCGTTCTCAAAGGTCGGGTATCGATCTACCAGGGGCCTAAAAACGACTCTGTTGAACTTATTGAATTCGGGCCGGGTGGCTGCATTGGTGAAGTTTCTGTAATAGGGATCCTGAATCACAGCGCCTCTGCCATTGTCACAGAAGATGTATTGCTGTTAGTACTCAGCCGCAACAGTCTGATGGAGATTTTTAACAGCGACAAGGAGCTCTTTTCTATGCTCATTCTGAATATTGCAAGAGAGCTGGCCAGAAGACTTTTTCACACAAATGAAATTCTTATGCAATATGGAAAGCACTGCAGCAAGAAAAGCTCTCTTATCACTCCGCAGTCGCCGTTGTGAGCAGTGAGAGAGCGTTTTTTTCAAAGATCATCTCTTTTTCCCGGTCTGTAAGATCCAGTTTTTCTATCCATGATCTTGCGTAGCCCTGGTCAAACCATGGTGAATCGGTTCCAAAAAGGATTCGTTCGATTCCATGTTTTCGGGCGATATTTAAAAAGTCCCCGGGGGAGAGATAATCGCAGACTGCTGAGGTGTCGAAATAGACGGGCAGGCCGATCAGGTATTTGCTTACCTCATCCCAGACCTTCCACCCTCCCATATGAGCCGCGACTACGCGCATTTTCGGGAAATTCCTGAGGACATTTCGCAGGGCCTCGGGGAGAGCGTGATCACAGGTAAAAGGTCCGGGATCTTTGCCTGTGTGGAATACTACGATCAGACCCGCTTCGGAGAGCTGTTCATAGATCTTAAACATCGATGGATCATCGATATAAAAATCCTGGTATTCCGGATGAAACTTCACGCCTGGAATTTTATTCTCAAGAAGAAACGCGATTTCCTCTTCAATGTTTACGGTTTTGGGGTGCAGTGATCCGAAAGGAATAATGCCGTTGGATTTGAGGTCTACACAGGACCTGTTTATTCCTTGCACCTGGGATGGTTTGGTGGCTACGGGAAGAAGAACTGAAGTTCCGATTCCGTTAATCTGCATTGATTGCCGCAGCGCTACAAGTGTACCGTCGGTATAATTATGTGACTCTCTGGAATTGGCAAGCAGCACCGAGATAGCCCTGGGTGCAAGATCGTCAGGGAAAACATGTGTATGGAAATCGATAATGGCCATAATTATATATTTGATAGATTCTGGTAAAGGTTACCCTGCTTGTCTTCGGCAGCCGCCACTTGTGCTGAGTGGTGACAATGCGTGGAGTCTGTCAGAGGTCATTGTATAAAATAGTTTTCTTGTCTTGCAGAGTCGAGTACTGTAGTATTTTGATAAAAGATTTAATTGGTATAGCTGTATTTAAAGGAAATTGCGATGATTTGTAAATATACCGGCTCTTCTGTTATTTCTGCTGTGCTTTTCTTTCTTCTATTCAGTTTCCCGATATCAGCATCCTCTTTGAAAGTAAAAAACGGAACTATATACAAAGGGGAAATAGTATCTGAGAATAGTAATTTTATCGTCATGAAAATCGGGGAGACAAATGTAAGTATTCTCAAAAGTATGGTGGTGGAAAAAGATGGGGTCAGATATGAACATGCATCTGCTGCTCCTCAGACTCAGGTTGATCAGAAAGAGACCTCTCCGGTGGAAAAAGAGCTTACGATAAAGCTCAGGAATGGAAAAGTGTTCAGTGGAACCAGAATTTCTGAAACTGAAAAGCTGATCGTGCTCAAATCAGACGGCACACAGATCAACATCTTCAAGAATATTATTTCGGAAATCGACAGCGGTACTGGTTCTGCTGTCAATTTACCGGATTTGAAAACTGTTGAGATTAATCAGGAGAATGATAAAAGAACAGAGTCGATTCCAGTACAACAATCAAAGAATCAAACTCGATCTCAACCTCCTAAAGTACAACCGCCTCAAG
>CAYLVN010000167.1:0-2467 GCA_964387115.1 uncultured Fibrobacter sp. | reverse complement strand
CTCCAATTAAAGAGAGTATCCCTGCAGCTAAAAAGAGGAGTGATGGCAGTGTAGAGATAGTTCTTAAAGACGGGATATCATTTACAGGAAAAATAACATCCGAGAATGAGACGTTTATCAGCTTCAATTCAGATGGCACACAGATTAACATAGTAAAGAGGCTCATAAAGGAGATTGACGGGATACCTTACAAGAGGGCGTCTGGCTCTTCGAATGCTGAAAATGATTTTCAGAGGCGCAGAACTGCTGGTAGTGATTCGGATCTGCACAGAGAAGAGGCCGGGGAAGAGAGGGTTTTGAAGAGGGCTCTACCGGCAACCGCTCTGCCGGAGGATCTGTCTGTTTCCAAAATATCATCAACACTCAAGTCAACTGACTGGAAAGAGCGGAGCAATGCCTGCAGGATGCTTGGCGGGATGGGACAGTGGGCATCATCTGCCACCGCTTCTCTTGCAGATGTTCTTGCGGATACGGCAGGGTCTGAAATACATGTTCCGGTCTGGATCGATTCCACAGAGGTAAACGAACTGCTGCCGCCGGGTTTTGAAGCTGCAAGGGCGCTGGCAATGATGGGTCAGGAGGGTTTCAATCAGCTCCGTGAGGCACTGAAACAATCTAACCCGCTCATACGAAAGCATGCGGCATTTGGATTGTGCGAGTTAAGCACTCAGGGAGCACTTAATCTGCTTAAAGAACTTCTTCAAGACCCGAATCCACAGGTAAGAGCTGTTGCAGTGGGGGGATTTCGCTCCAGCTCAAGTCTTGACCAGTTGCTTCTTGCGTCAAAAGATGCTGATATGGATGTGCGGGCCAATGCGGCATTTATGATCGGCAGGCTTGAAGATCGCAGAGCTCTTGATGGCCTGATTAATCTTCTGGGCGACAAAAGAGCATCGGTGAGGGAAAAGGCAGCTGAGGCCGCAGGAAAATTAGGAAGTTTACAAGTGGTTGATCCTTTGATCAAAGCACTGAAAGATGAAAGCCCGCTTGTAAGGAAAACCGCGGTTGTATCACTCGGGTTGATAAAAGATGCTAAAGCCGTGCTGCCACTGATCGAATTACTGAAAGATGAAGATGCCACAGTAAGGACTGCGGCTGTAAAAACACTCATCAGCTACAGGGATCCCCAGTCGATACCACCGCTTTATGGAATGCTTAAAGACAATGAACCGGAAATAAGGTCTCTGGCTGAAGAGGCAGTCAAGCTTCACACTGAAATTCCTCTCCTTATATTGACACTCGATGATAAGAGTCCGATGGTAAGGGAAAATGCCGCATACCTTCTGTGGTTACTGACCGGACAGGATATTGGCCAGGACAAGGCTCAATGGCAGTCGTGGTATACAGGCGAAAGAAAAGAGACAAAGAAGAAAAAGTGAGTCTCAGCAGCTTCAGGCTACTTTCTTAACACTCTTTTCTTTATTGATCCAGATATACGTCTCAGCAGATATGAAGTTTCTTCGATGATTTCATGAAATGATCTGTGTATGAGCAGATGAGGAAGGAAGAAGCGGAGATGCTTTTTCCAGAACCATTTCTTTTCCATCTGCTTAACAAGTAAAGATGCTTCCAGAACAGCGGTTTTTCTCTCCTGTGCAGTGAATTGATCGGTTTCAAAGACCGGCTCGCGGCTGTAATGATCAAATTCGCGGTAATCTTTCAGAAGAAACCTTCCCCGCTTTTGTGCATCCTGCCATTCCAGAGTTCCGGGGTAGGGGATAAGCTGGTAAAAATCAACGGGAAAAAGTGTGTTTCTGCGGACAAACTCGAAACTCTTTCTGGTTGCGGCAAGCGAATCGGAACTGGTTCCGATGACAAACATGCTGAGAACCTCCAGCCCGGCATCCCTTGCGAGATGGATTGCCTTTTCGATCTGGCTGACACTCTCTTTTTTCCCGATCGCGGCCAGTACTGAGGGATCAGCTGATTCCACCCCTATCGATATTCTCTGACACCCTGCTTTGTGCATTAATCTTAGCAGCCTGGAATCGACCCTGTCTGCTCTTACACCCTGGGCTACCCAGCGGAAATTATTATTCTTTTTCAACAACAGTTCACAAAACTCCAGAACTCTTTCTCTGCGCAATGTAAAGTTATCATCGTTAAGATGAAAGAGCTTGTCACCGAAATCTGTGCGTAAAGCGCTCATCTCATCGATTACATCCGGAATAGACCGATAGTACCATCTTGAGCCGTTTATTACCGGGGCGGCGCAGAACGAGCAGGAAAAAGGGCATCCTCTGCTTGTAAGAAGGACATGGTTGGGATATTTATGCATCGGAAAAAGAGAATAGTAAGGTCTTGCAAGACTGTCAAGATCTGCAATTCTCTCCGGGGGCGGGTTTCCGGAACTGTCAGGAACAATAAGCCCTGGAACCGATGTCGGCAGCTTGTTCTGGATAGCATGAACAATGACTTTTTCACCCTCTCCTGCAACTGCCGCATACCAGGGACCATCATTAAATAC
>CAYLVN010000166.1:0-7302 GCA_964387115.1 uncultured Fibrobacter sp. | reverse complement strand
GGAAACGGAATCAGAGGCGTTCTTCCTGAAGACGTGCTCGCGATAAATAGAGAAGCAAGGAAATACTGGGAAACAGTATCCCGGTGGACTGAAATAAGTTTTCTTCAGAGGTGAAAATGAATTCTGAGTCCAGATCAGATGATTTCAACAAGGTAGTGGAAGAGGTCCGCAAAAAAGAGGGACATCAGTTACTGAATGATGATGACCTTATCATTTTAGCTGCTGAAGAGATTTCCCGCACATTTACACATGAGGAAAAGAACTACTCTGTCTGAAACCTTACGATGAGAAAAATATTAATCATTCTGCCTAATAATCTCGGGGATGTGATCATGGCTCTTCCGGTGCTTGCCGGATTAAAACATCGTGATCCATCCTGCCATATAACATTCTTTGTAGAAGATGGCTACGAGGGCGGATTAATAAACAGCAGCTTTTGTGACCGGATCTTCAAGTTTGACAGAAAATCAATAAGAGATTCAATAAAGACCTCAAACTGGGCTGATGGAGTTAGAGAACTTCGGGAAATTATCACAGATTTAAAAAACGAAGAATTTTCTGATGTGATCAATTTGTCTCAACATTCCTACATCGCATATGTCATTTCTGCTCTGGACAGATCTGTAATAAAAGGAAGGCAGATTCTAAGAACTGGAAACCAGGCGATCAGGGATACCTGGAGTCAGTACCTTTATGCAATCCCGTTTGCACGTGAGTATAATAAGCTGCATGCAACTGATGTTTATAAACGGGTTGCGGATGCATCAGGGCATGAGGAGAAAAACTTTATCAAGATCAGTCCGGAAGAGAGAACCGAAGCTGCCGGACAACTTACAGAAGCAGGAATTAACCCGGATTCCCGAATCGCAGTTCTTCAGCCCGGTGCTGCCTATGCGGTAAAGAGGTGGCCGGTTGGAAGCTTTACAGAACTTGGAAAGATGCTTGTCAGAGACGGGTACCGGCTGATTGTAACAGGGGCACCGGCAGAACGTGAAATCGCCGAATCTATTGCTTCTCAGCTTGGTTCATCATGTTTTTCTTTTGCCGGTAGACTAAGTTTCAGAGAGACAGTTGCTCTGGTTGATTTTTGCGAGATATGTATTACGGCTGATACCGCACTCATGCACGCTGCGTCTGCACTGGGAAAGCGGGTGTTTTCTCTTTTTGGGCCCACCAATCCGGTTGAGACCGGACCTTATGGTAATGGTCAGTTAATCTTCAGTGGAAGGTGTAGCAGGCGTCCCTGTTTCTGTTTTGAATGCAGGACTCAGGAGTGTATGAAATCAATCACGCCGGAGGACGTGTATTCGGGTATAAATGGATCATTAACAGGCAAAAGAGGTTGTGATGTGTACCGGAGTGCAATAGGTGCTGGCGGCGACTATGAACTGGTTCCTGTAACACAAAATTCAGTTCCGTACTATGATCCTGATGGGGCAATGATAATTCTAAAGTGTTTCGATCCTGAATATCAGATTGATTCAAAAATTAATGCTGATGAGAAGTTCAGGGTTCGGGCTGAAGAATTCTGTAACAGTGTTCTGGAAGTAGAAACTGCTCTGGGATCTTTTTTAAAGGAAAGAAAGATGGAACATATCAGACGATATGATGAGATCAGGCGGGAAATGAGTAAGTTTACGGGGATAAATGCGTTCTGGAATGCAGCTTTGAATATCAAGTTGAACAGTATACCAATAGTTAATGCCACAGAATCGATTGTTGAATGTCAAAAAGCCTGCAGAGAAACCCGTCTGCAGATAGCCGGCGTATTCGGGAACAAATGAATTGTCGTTTATGTTCATGTGAACACACTGCAGCTTTGGACAGGGATAAAAAACGCAGTTATTATTTCTGTCCGGAATGTCATCTAATATTTGTGTCTGAATCTGAATTTCTTAGTTATGAAAAAGAAAAAGAGCGTTATGACTTTCACGAAAACACAACAGACAACGAAGGCTATGTCGGATTTCTGAAAGAACTGATACCTGTTATAAAAAATGTTGGATTAAAAGATCCTGAAATACTTGATTTTGGCAGTGGAAAAAACGCAGTTCTTTCTTCACTTCTGCAGCATTCGGATCTTAAGTGTGAATCTTACGACCCATTGTATGATATTCATCCTGACGACTGGGAGAAGAAATATGATATCATTGTGTTATGTGAGGTTATCGAGCATCTCAGAGACTTGAAAACAGAACTGAAGTTAATAAAGAGCATCCTTTCAGATAGCGGTTCTGTCATAATTCGTACGAAACTTTATCCACCGGTTGATAAGTTCCTCAAATGGTGGTATATCCAGGATCCTACGCATATCAATTTCTTTTCCCGGAAGACTGTTTGTAAAGTTGCGGAAATAATTCAGGGAATTTATGAAGAAACAAAACTCCCGGATGTATTTATTATCAGACTGCAGTCTTGATGATATTCACAGAAAAAAATCTGCAGTCATTGTGGTTGAGATTTGTTCTGGAGTAACTTTTCGACAAAATGTCGAATCAGTTTTTTTTCGGCGAGTCCTAAATTCTTGAACTGAACACCAATTTCATTATCGTTGTGATTTTTTTCAGTATGTATCACAATTGCGTCGGTGCGGATTATGACGATGGAATCGGGCAGGAGAAATGTAAGGCGCAGGAGTTGACCTTTACTGAAAACCTTCTCCGCCACAAACCTCATTCCGCTCTCACTGAGATCCTGAACAGAACAGATCTCTTTGACTTCAGGCGGCATTGTATTAAGGGTGGAAATATAGATCTCCACTGTAACATATTCAGTGTCAATCCGGGGGTGTGTTCTGCGTTCAATTCTTTCCATAGTTATAAAATAGATACTGGTTAACCTTGAAGAAAATCGGGAAATTCCTTGTGTTGTAAATATTCGTTTAGACTTGGTTTGTGCTATTTGCTATTTTGCTCTGTTTAGGAACAGGATAGAAGAATGGAAAAAAAATCATACACTCGTGTAACACTTTCTCTGGATGTGGTAAACAGGATTGAGGACGGGCCATATAAGGGGTATCATGAGCTTGCAATTATAAAGCATCAGATTGAGATGCATGATATCATATCGATAGAAAATTCAAGCAGTACATCTATTGACTGTGATGATCCGAGGGTTCCCTGTGACCAGAGCAATATCTGCTGGAGGGCCGTCGACCTCATTAAAAATGAGTACAATATTGATAAACATGTATCTATTACAATTCAGAAAAAAATACCGGTTATGGGTGGAATGGCTGGGGGAAGCGCTAATGCCGCAACCACACTTTCTCTTCTGAATGATCTGTGGGAGCTTGGCTTAAGTACAGAGCAGCTTATGGCTTCAGGACGGAAGCTTGGAATGGATGTACCATATTTTTTTACCGGAGGTACGGCTTTTGACTCAGAGGTAACCGGGTGTCTGCGAAAAATACCTGCTGAGCTGAGTCTTTACTTTGTAATTGTGATTCCGGATTTTGGAGTCTCAACCAGTGAAGCTTACCGTGGGCTCGATTACTCAAATATAAACAGACAACATGAAAAGACTCTGCTGATGGAGAGTTGCTTCAGAAAAAACGATCTCAATGGTGTAATCGGTTCAATGCACAATGATTTTGAAGAGAGCGTTTTCAGGGCTCATCCAGGACTTCTGAGCATCAAAGCAGATCTCCTGAAGGCTGGCTGTTTAAATGCGGTTATGACTGGATCCGGATCGACTGTAATCGGGGTAACCAGCGACTCTTCTTCCGCTGAGAAGGTCTGCGGAAAGATGAATCAGAGAACTGTGATTTCTTCTACGCTAATGTCGTGAAAAATGGTATAATAATATTTATACTATAAAAAGGTATCTCAACAGGGGACGCCATGAAAGAAAAACCGTCTGTATCCAGAACCGCAAACTTCAGGTGGAGTTCAAAAGTTGAACTCTACAACTATTTCATGGAAAAGTACGGCCTTGACAAAGAAACAATTGACAGGGAAATAGAAGATGTGATGGCCGTATTTCGCCCGCGAAAAGGACAGATAATAAGAACTCAGGAACTCTGGCAGAAAGTGGGGCAGGTTCTGGAATCAAAAAGAAACCCGGCAACAAGACAAAAGCAGGACTGACCTGCATGTATAACCTGACTTATGCACCCGGATCAGGGCGAATTGCATTTATCCCTTGTGCATAAAGACTTTCACAATTCTTGATGTACCACCAGAGTGTTGCACCTGCGATTTGCTCAAGCCTTTCTGCTACAAGGGCTATACGCACTTCATCGCCTTCCCCGATACATAAGTCAGGTATAAAATTTATTCGTTTTCCAGTAATCTGAGTCTGTGTCGATAGAATCGATCATAGTAATACTGGTCCGAATAATAGCTGCCAATCATCTCACGTGAGAAACTGAACTTCAGCATTGTATTTTCCGATGGTTTCCATTTAAGAGAGAAATCAAAAGGAATGCTCTTAAAGTAATCCATCGATTGAAGATTACTGGTTGTAAGATTCTGAGCAGATGAGTAGGTGGAGAAAATCGGGAGTCCGAAATTCAGATTCAGTGTAACAGGTGCTGAGAACTTGTACTGCATCATAGTTGCATAGAGACCCTGAGATTGCAGGCCGGGAGTACCGGAGTAGCTGGACATGCCAAAAGAGAGGCTGTGGTTTATCGATATTTTAGACGGGTCCAGAAAGCCTGTCCTGGACTGACTCTCTGATGTGCCGTAATCATCTTTTGACTGGCCAAAGGCACAGGTCAGGATACAGAGCAGCAATAGATGTGATTTTTTCATATAATATCCCCGAATGCATCTACATACGATTTCGAGTATCTACTCTAAAATATTTCCTGAACATGTATTCTACTATAAAGTATATACATTTTCACTTCCAGACAGCAAAAATTATTGGTTGTGAGAGCGATAATCCTGAAAGTCGCAGTCGGGAAGAATAAAAAGAGGTAAGATGTTTGAGATGACAGGGAGTTTAAGGCATTGTGGTTTTATCGACAAGGTCAATCCAGAGTGGTTTCCGGGAACTATAACCTGTATATGTATTCTTGATGAATACACTTTTCAACAATTTGTCTTGAACAATCTGTTGCTTTTGTCTATACTGAAGGTATGAATAATAAACGACCTGGAAGCAATATTGTTCCGAATATTTTTGAGTATTATGACTATCGGAAATATCTGAAGGATCTTGTATTGTTTGAAAAGGCCCGCAGTTCTGTATTCTCGAATCGTTATATCGTGCAGAGGGCCGGGTTTAAATCCCCGACGGCACTGAAGCATGTAATAGACGGGAAGAGAAATTTGAGTCTGGAGGCTGCAAACAGGTTCGCAACAGCGTTGAAAATCGAAGGGACAAAAAGGCACTACTTTTTGACACTCGTTTTGTTTAATCAGACAATTTCACTTATTGAAAGAGAAAAATACCTTAATGAGCTGATGGAACTGAAGAGATCTGAGATCCCTGCAAAGCTTAATCAGGAGAGATATGAGGTACTCTCAAAGTGGTATCATCTTGCAATCAGAGAGATTGTGGACCTTCCTGATTACAGAAACTCCTCAAAATGGATTTCCCGTGTACTTATCCCGCAGATAACGGCTCTGGAGGCGGCAGATTCGCTTGCTCTATTGAAGAAACTGGGGTTTATTGCCAAAAAGGACGGAAAGCTTTGCCCTGTGGAAAAGACTCTGGCAACTGATGGGAGGGTACATTCTGTAAAAGCGGCAGAGTTTCACCGTCAGATGATAAATCTGGGAGCAGAATCGATTACCAGATTTCTCAGTGAGGAAAGAGAGATATCCGGAACAACGCTAAGGATAGCCAAACAGGATGTACAGAATGTAAAATTACTTCTGAAGGAGTTCCGGAAGAAAATTCTGAATCTGGCTGCCAACAGTGTCGATGCAGATCAGATATATCAGTTGAATTTTCAGTTTTTTCCTCTTGTGGCAACAGACCGTAAGGGACGCCTCTTTGATGAAAGAGAAGATGCATGAGTTATCTGAGCAGAGTTTTACGTACATTACCCTGTTTTTTTCTGTTGCTCTATAGCTGTGGCGGTGGATCAGATGTGGGTAATCCTGATATTACAGGGTACGTTTCATATTCGAGCGGCAAGGTTGTATCAGGGGGCATGGTTGTACTCAGTAAAGAGGGTGCTGCAGAGCAGGTCGACACTACTTATGCGCAGCAGACCGGAGACTTTCTTCTGTGTTTCAAGACAGTCAATTTCGATACTGTATACTGTGATGTAAACGGATTTTTCAGGTTTGAAGAAGTCAATCCGGGAATGTATGTTCTTGTGGCCGCAAAAAATGGTCAACTGGGGATGGAAAGGGTATCACACAGCGGGTATAAAGAGACTCAAACCGGGCTTGTTCTTGAAAATCCGGCATCTGTAGAGATTCAAAGCTATAATTTTCCGGAAACAGAAGAAAGATTCATAGCCGCACATGTTTCCGGCACAACGTTTACTGCCGCATCAGATGATCAGGGTACATTTACATTCAGCGGGATTCCATCGGGTGATGTTGAATTCGTACTTTACAGGGCAGATGGAACTTATGAGAAATATCCGGAATTTACGATTCTTCCGGGCTGCAGCGCATCGATGACTGTTGATCCTGTAAGGGAGCCGTCTTTCTGGGTCGCCAGAGAATGCGGACCCAGGGATCCTCTGGGGATACCTTATATAATATGGAGTTCTCCAGAAAAGGGTGCTGTCGGTTTTGAGGAGATCTCAATTGGCAAGTCAGATTATGATGTGCAGATACAGTTCAGTCACTCAATGGACACTCGCAGTACGGGTTCTGCGATAAGTGCTTTTTCAAGTGACAGTCTGACTGAAGTTGAAAGTGTCCGCTGGCAGGGGGCGAATGTGGTACTGGTTGATTTATGTGTAAAGGACAGTGCCGGGGAATGTGTTCCTGACAGTTTGAAATTCAAAGCAGGTGTCACTTATACGATTGTTATTGATACTACAGCTCAGTCTGATTTAGGGGTTAATCTGACTTATCCGGAAACAATCATTTTGAAACCCTGAGATATAAACTGGATTATATTTATAACCTGAAGAAATTGAATATAACACGATCGAGCCGGAAGGAGGCTTTATGACAAGGTCCAAAATAATAACGGGATTAGGATTATTAGCCCTGGTGCTGCAGGCCGGGGGAGCTGTGATTTTTCAGGATGATTTTTCAAATGCCAACAACTCGATTCTTAATTGGGTTTCAAACGATCCGGATGCAGTCACCATGGAGTTTTCAGGAGGAAAATGTCTGGGAGAGAATACTGCTGATAATACAGGCGGTTTAATATATCATG
>CAYLVN010000165.1:0-7307 GCA_964387115.1 uncultured Fibrobacter sp. | reverse complement strand
CGTCAAATACGATACTTGTATCTCCGTAGGGTGTCCCTATATTATATGTCGTTCCGTTGACTAACTGCGGAACCGTAAGATAGATATGGTAATCACAGGCATTTGCCTGCATGACATACCTGCTTATGGCAGTTGCAGCCTCACCATTGACCTTCCACTGCGATATATCAGTGATATCCACCGCATTTGCACTGATAGAGGTGCCGTTAAAAAAGACAACCAGGACATTATTGGAAGCGGTGCGTATCTCTTTAAGAGTAACCGCAGCATGAAGTTGCACCAGTCCACACAGAATTGTGGCAATTACCAGCCACTTTTTCATATAAATCTCCCTTTTCTAAAAAGTATAGAATATTTAATATATACTCAATGTCGTTCATATTACCATTTCAGATCGTTCCTTTATTGCAAAGGTCTTTTATTTCTTATCACATGCTTTTCTTGTCCAGCGAAAAGGTGTTCTGCTGGTTACCTTTTAACATAGCAGGGTACGAAAGATACAGGATTACGAAGGTTGAGGTTACGCGGATACGAGGGTTGTCGTATTGTCGTTCCCTTATTTACCCACGTACACCCCACCTTTTCCAACTGGCACCGTCTTTACAGCCGCCCCTGAAAGCGTAAAAATTCCCGTTGAGCCGCGGTTGCCTGTAAATTGACGGCAGGTCAGTGGTCCGGTTAATCTCCATGCGGAAACCTGCTTTGTAACCGGGTAAAGATGTGTTCCTTTCGTGGTGGTCGGGATGTCCGCCAGTTTTGCCACCTCACTGCCTGCAAGAAGCACACATCCCAGACCAAAATCATCGAAATCAGGGACAATGTCTCTTGATGGAGTTACATCTGTCACACCGGTGCCGTTGTCTCCGGGAGAATCACCTGTTCCCTGCACATACCCCAGCCTTCCATCGGGGAAAATCGCACTGTCTGCTATGGCAGTCCAGGCCTTGACAATCACTGGCAGGTACTCTGTTCTGGAAAGCACCCCATTGTTTATTCCCCAGGCCATACCGTAGACGAAAAGTCCGGTGCCAGTAACCTCCGGACTGCCGAAATGCTCCGGGTCGTCCAGGTTTTCATTCCAGAACCCGTCATCACGCTGCACATCAGCAAGCGCTCCTGCCATCTCGGTGAAAACTTTCAGGTATTCTGTTCTGTGAGGATCTGTATCCGGAATTTCACTTAAAACACGCACCAGTGCGGCAAAGACCCATCCGTTGCCCCGTGACCAGTAGATATTTTTTCCGGAAGAAGTCTTCTGGTTTTTGAACGTTGCATCCCTCCACCAGAGATGGTCGGTTTCATTATAAAGGCCCAGGGTTGTTTTAGGATAGTTGTAAAGCCTGTACATCTTGTCAAAATACCTGGTATCATTGTACTGAACTCCCAGTTTTGCAAACACCGGCATCGCCATCTGAATCGCATCGATCCAGGTCCAGTGATTGTCGTTTCCCGAGGCCAGCATCCTGTCAATACAAGACTTTATATTTGAAATACGTTCAGGCTTCTGATCCATCCTGTACAGGTCTATATATATCTGCCCAGCGCACTGGTTGTCCGCATTGGTGGTTGTGGTCCCGCTTCTCATATTCCAGTCGTGAAATTCTCCCCAGTTTACGGCATGATTCAGAGCCGAAGTATCTTTACTCAATTCATAATAAGCCATGCTTCCTTCGTAATACACTGCCCTTGTCCAGATATTGCTGGGACGGTTACCCACAAGGCAACTGTTGCAGGGGTCAGGCCACTTCTGCATGAAATAGTCATTAGCCAGTTTCATTTTACTTAAGATCTGCTCTTTTGAAGGCAACTCCTGAGCGGTAACAGATGAAAACGACAGGACAGTACACATAAGAACAATGACTGATATAGAATATCTCATTAAAACGCCTCGATTTCGGGTATCTTTTTTCGTTTCACTTACACTTAATTATGCACCTTTTTTGAACGGTTGCACAGCAGATTTCTTTTTTTCAGAATATACCGGAATTGCGGGTATTTTTGCGCTCTGAATTGATTTCTATTGACCGTATGGTCTATATACCATATTCAGATATTCGCTTCTATTTGCATAAGACAATGAATAATTTTATAATATGTATATGCATTCACCCGATAGCTTCTTATGCACTACGATTTATAGTTGGTAATCGGGTTTTCTGTAATTTATAGGTTTTTGGGTTTCCCTTTACGTGACGTTTCTTTTTAGAAAAGACCATGACAGGAGAAATGAGTGCTCTCAAGTATATCAGTATCTGAACAACTGAAAAAAAGAAAAAGAGTGAGCATTCAAGATACTTTTATTTCAACACATTTGGTGGGTAAATTTTTTGTAGCTATTTGGTTTTTAATAACTGGTGAACCAGGTAAATTATAACTCTGGAGAATCGATATCAGTTCGGTTACAACTTTGCCAAAATGACTAATTCATCTATAAAAAAAACAATTACGATTGATTTACCAGTACGAGGCACCTGGATAACTCCAAATACCCCAGGTAAAAAAATACCCAGCCACGGAACTGATAAATATGGGGAAACCTATGCATACGACTTTGTCGGCGTAGATGTAAAAAGTAAAACCAATAAGTTCTATAATTCTTCTGTACTATCCTACCTGATAAATGGTGTTCCGCTTAATAAATGTTATGGCTGGGGGAAAGAGATATATGCACCCTTTGATGGTGAAATTGTAAGAGCAGAAGATGGTGTAATTGAAAGAAATCCGGTAAGTTTGAAAAATGATATTGGATATATGCGAAGAATAACAAAACTATTTGAAAGTGGTGCAGCTGAATACCGGGATTTAGCCGGGAATTATATCATTATGAAAAAGGCTGATAAAATTTACGCTCTATTTGCACATTTGCAAGAAAAATCTATTTGCGTGAAAGAAGGTGAAATAGTAAGAACAGGCCAGTTAATAGGGCGAGTTGGACATTCAGGGAATTCTACAGCTCCACATTTGCATTTTCAATTGATGGATAATATTGATCATGAAAAGTCAACTGGAATCCCGTGCAGTTTCCGGAATTTTGAGGAATACAGAAATGGAAAATGGCAACATATAGATAATGGAGTACCTTCAAAATTCCGAATCCGGAAGATTCATGCAGACAGAATTGACTAAAATCTCTTCATCCCTTCCCCGATGCATAAATCAAGCATCAATCTCCCTGACCATCCCCTTTTTATACTCAAAACCATAATGTTTAATCAATTTGGTCAACCATTTACGATCGATATCAAGAAGTCTCGCGGCGACACTCACATTACCATCGGCTCTGCGGAGCACGCGTTGGATGTACAATTTTTCGGCTCTGCTTCTTGCTTCCTTTAAAGTAAGAATGCCCTCATCATCATTATTGCCGGATTTTCACATAATCATTTCAGAACTCACAGAACTATCCTGCAGATCGATATCCTGTTCGGTAATCATCGTACCCTGTGAATTCAGCAGAGCTTTCTGAACAAAATTTTCGAGCTGACGAATATTTCCCGGCCAACTGTGTTTCAAAAACAGAGCCTTCGCCTGCCGAGAGCTTTTTTCCATTCATGCCAAAACGAACTGCATACTTCTTAATAAAATATTCGGCTAAGGAGAGTACATCACGATGACGGTCGCGCAATGCGGGAACATGTACATTAAGAACATTTAACCGGTAATAAAGATCCTCCCTGAAAAGCCCCTTCTGTATCTTCTCCTGAAGATTCCTGTTGGTAGCGGCGATGACCCGTATGTCGACTTTTACAGCAACCATCGCCCCCTCCTGAAGCACCCTTAACAGTTTCACCTGTAAGGAAAACGGCATCTCTCCTATTTCATCAAGGAATACCGTCCCGCCGTCCGCTCTTTTTAAGAGCCCCTCCTTGCTCTGATTAGCGCCTGTAAATGCTTCTTTTTCGTAACCGAACAGTTCCGATTCTATCAGATTTTCGGGTAATGCTCCGCAGTTTATCGCACAGAATTCCTTATCTTTACGATTTGAGTGTCTGTGAATAAAGCGGGCAAATATTCCTGTACCGGGATATAAAAGCAATCCTGAAGAATAGATTTAGAATATCTCCCGCTAATAACATGGCAAAAATCGGCAATGGCAAGGGGACGGACTGCTTTTTTCTGTTTAAGGGAGTTGCTTATTGTGGTTTTTCTGGAAGCAGTACCTGTAACCTCCCGTTGTGCAGAAGAATCCCACGCTGGAAGCGCCCCCCTTATTAAGGGGGAAAGGGGGATTTTATTAATCCCCGATGCTCAGCACCGGATCACTGGGCGGGAAATCACCTTTCAGACCAGTTTCTATTCCGATTGTGTAACCACATGAAATTAACTTATTTATACACAGGTTCGCGATCTAGCGGCAGCACTCTTAAATCCGCTGTTTAATCAAAAATCGCAAAATTGGATAGATAAAAACGGAGACTTCATGAAAAACGCATTGGCAGCATCTCTTTTAATCATCACCGGATTCTTCTCTCAACTATTTTCCCAGGACACACTTTTACAAACCAGTTCTGTTGAAATCAACCAGACGAGTACCACTGAAAATGTAACAGAAATAATTCCTTTACAGAAAGAGCCCGACAGCCCGGTAAATACCCCGATTCCAGAATACAAAGGAAGTATTCTTTCAGTAAATGTCTTCCAGATTACCGGTAATTTTAAAGACCAGGTTGTCGACCTCTACCAGAATTCCCGTAAAGAACTCAGCTCACTTTCACACCACATAACAGCTGTCAAAGAGAATCTCTCAGACAATGAATACCGGGAGAGAATTATTTCGCTTTTGATCTTTCTTGCAGTATCGATTGTTATTGCATTTCTCTGCGGAATTCTTTTATGGAGAAGCGGTGTCTATTTGAGATCTTTGTCGAAAAATCAGACCGGATATATCAGACACATTTCGGAATCGGTTTCAACATTTCTGATCCGGATCTCTCTGTGGGCATCAATTGCAATTTGCGGATTCTGTTTACAGATTATTCCCTGGGGGGTAAGTGCCTCAGACTTTCTGATAAAGACTTCTGCGGCATTTGCAATTTACGGCATCACCATTGCCATTCTGCAGGTTTTCTGCTCACCGCGCATTCCTCAACTGAGGATTCTCCCCTGGAGTGACAAAACAAGTACCATGTTTACAGGACGGGTAACATCTATCCTGCGCTACTCTCTTTTTATCTATATAGCCTGCAGTTTCTCACAGGCACTCGGCTGGACATTCATATCATCGGCTGTCTTTAATTTCTACATGATAACCCTGACATTTCTTCTCCCCCGGTTAGTTTACACATTCAGAAACACATATCCGGCACCTGCTGTCAATTTTATCAGATTTCATAAACTGCTGCCCTCAAAACTCTGTTCAACAATCGAATTAGCCCTTACAAAGCTTCACCTCGTTCTCTTTCTTTTCATGGCTACCATAAGCGCCGCTTGTCTCTTCGGAAAAACAGAGCTCTATTCATTTCTTCTGAATGCTTCTGTTAAGACATCGGTACTTGTTACAGTTGTGACATTGTCACTTTTCCTCTGGGGCTTTATCTATAAGAAATTATCAACATCAGCTTCAAGTAATCATCTGGGGCTTCACAAAGAGCGAAACAGATTCATTCTGGAAAAAGGAGGACACAGCCTTATTCTGCTGTCAGGATCTTTTGCGTTTCTTGAAATTTGGGGCGCAAACATTCTGAACCTACTGAAAACAGATAACCCGGTCCTTAAAACTGGTACTCACATAACTTTTATCGTTGTCATTGGTTTTGTTGCGGTTCAAGTCTTAAACATCCTTATTAACAGGTTTCAGAAGGAAGCTGCGGCAAGGATGCTCTCTTCGGACAAAAGCAATCCGCTGGAAGTTGAGAAACGGGTTTCGACTCTGGAAGGAATCTTTAAAAAAATCGCACTTGTCACTGTGATGATTATTGCAGCAATGATGATAATCGAAGAGTTGGGATATGATATCAAAGCGATGCTCACCGGGCTGGGAGTGGTAGGTGTGGCACTTGGTTTTGGCGCGCAGAATCTGGTCAGGGATGTCATAAGCGGGTTGTTTGTGATTTTCGAAAACCGGATCAGGGTTGGTGATGTTGCGATAATCAACGGAACCGCGGGATTTGTTGAGCAGGTCAATCTGCGCACATCAGTTCTCAGAAGTCAGGATGGCACTATACACGTTTTCCCCAATGGCGCAATAACCAGCCTTTCAAACATGACACATGAATACTCTTTCTACGTTTTCGATATCGGTGTTGCGTATCATGAAGACACTGACAGGGTAATATCGGTTCTAAAGGAAGTCGGCGCAGAGATAATGGAGAATGGACTCTACAAGGATGCAATCTTAGAACCTCTTGAGGTTCTGGGAGTGGACTCTTTTGAAAACTCCAAAGTAATGATCAAGGCGCGTATCAAAACGCTTCCTATCAAACAATGGGCAGTTGGCAGAGAAATGAACCGTCTGATAAAGAAACGTTTTAACGAGAAAGGAATCGACATACCGTTTCCGCACACAAGTATCTATTTCGGGAAAGAGAGCAAACCGCTTTCAGTGCAAGTGGAAGGAACGCCAGCTGTCAGTAAAGATGAGATTCGCAGGATAGTTCTGGAAACGTTGTCGGAGCAGGAAAAACTGACGTGATGTTTTGAGAATCTGGATGTTGTTTTCACGGGCATGAAGTGAGAGTTACGTTTGTTCGTTTGTTCTTCAGATGTCACCTTTAGCCACTCTGATCATTTCAGCGGAGGATGGGAACCATCTTTCTCCTGCCCCACTACACTATTTGTAATTTTGCTGGATGCCACTTTTAAGCGGAATGATGATTTGTGAGGGAGGTGTTTAAAAGGTTACTTTCGAAAATATAATGTAACAGTCTTCTCCTCGTCATTCCGGCAAAGGCCGGAAGCAATCTTCTCCTGCCCCAGAGATTCCTGGATGCATTTTTTCAACGGATATGTTCGAGCTGTGAGGATGTTTTTGAAGAGGTTACTCCCGTGGATAACATAGCGCCCACTCATTACGGGCATCACCTCTGGGGTGAGGAAGGGAGCTGTGAAACTTTCCGACCTCATTAAATTCAAGATGACAACAACTATACACCTAACTAACTCGACCAGGGTCAAATAGATCTCAACCTTCTGTTTGTGTCAGAATCTCATCAGAGCGAAAAAGATTAATTGTGAATGAAGGACATCTCTTGAAGAAATCGCAATTGAAAAGAGGATAAATCTCGTTTAATGAAACCTGCAGAACCCGGTACATCCCTTTACGAGCAAACCATCTCTTTGAGCAAATCCAGTCCAACTATTCTGCTGCT
>CAYLVN010000164.1:0-7409 GCA_964387115.1 uncultured Fibrobacter sp. | reverse complement strand
GAAAGTCTCGAAAGTACTGAAAAACCATCAGATCTCTACGGTATAGATTTTTCATCACTTCGCCGCGGATTTTCATCTGCAATTGTGAACAACCCCTCACATGTCAAGGCAAATATCGGCTTCATCGTTTCTTCTGTTCTATCTCTCAATGCTAATCCGGATCTGCAGAAGATGATTGATTCACTCAGTCAATATATCGATGATATGAGTGAATATAACAACCCGGAGGATCCAAATGACTGGAACTATGGTTTTGCTAAAAAATCGGCTTCAGCCGAAGCTAAGCCCGTAAGTTTTCTTTCCAAAACCTATTCCCGCCATGGTCTGCTTTCTGCAGGGCAGATTCTTGTCGGGGCAGCCCCTAAAATGCTCCTTGCGCAGACCCGGCCCTCGTTTCCATCATTTCTGACCGCCGCCTATATTCAGAATATGATCGAGAGTGCAATTGTACCGAATTTAGACGAGGTTATAGCCGCGACACAGCGCCTGACCGCTGTTTCAGATATGTCAATTGAGATCACGGTGGATAATGAGACCGGCGAAATTGACAAGGGAGATATCTATATTCTTGAAGCGATGGTCAGGGCTGCCAGAGCAGGGTTTTCAATGGTTCTTATTTACGATATGGATGTGGTTCAATTACCAGGTTCTACAAATGCACATTATATCGATGATGTACTTGATTACATAGACAATGCGGAATACGTGGATGGTTCAATAATTAACTTTTCATTGAATAATGATACTCTTGTGATAAACAGTTTTACCGATAATACAAGTTCAATTCCCGAAGATTACTGTGATTTTATGCAGTATAATTATAAACGACCCGGCTTTTTATCAATTCGTAAAGCGTATCATACGGCTGTATATAATGACTTGAAAGCCATTCCTTCTTTGATAAAGAGCGGGTTGAATTCAATCAGCAACGAGAGCGATAACCAGAACAATGATATCTTTCCCTCAACAGACATTATGGATATGTCCTCGGAAATGGCAGATGTAAGTGCCGAAATGATAGAAGAAGGATTTACCACTGCCTTTGCTAATAATTTCAGTTCACCTGAAAACCTTATGGATTTTATCTCGCTTTTACTCACTCAACCTTACACTTTCAATGAAACTATCGATGGTAAATCGATCACTTTAAAAGTCGACCTCTCCAAATTTTTCACAAGCCCTGCTGCTGCGCTTACTGACTACTGGCCAAAACATGTCTTCCCGACCGGAGATGACAGATTTACTACATTTGACTTTACCGGTTATCGGGAAGACTATTCTGATAACAGTATCTCTATTTACAAAGATGAGCAAGATTCAATAAAAATAGACATCCCGGAATCAGCTATTGACAATATCGAAGATGGCGGTTATTATATCGAGATTTTTCTGAAAGAACCCTATGTGGCGACTGTGAATCGTTATTCGGTCAAAACCATATCTCCGATTATCTATGTGGATGATAATGGAAAGGCGATTAATTATTTAGGGTTAATAGAAGGAGAAGATCCGGAACAATGTTTCCCTTACTTTGATGACTATACAATGAGAGGAATATTTCCGGATATGACCAGCCGCCAGAAATGGATCGACTTTATTCGTCCTTTGATTGAGTAGTATTCAAATGAAATGTTCAGGATTATTCAGGCCGGTATTAATCACCGGCCTTTCTGTTTTTATCTCTTTCTGCACCCAGGTATCTGCACAGAGTGTCCCTCTTTACAGGCTATCAAGCGAGCCTTTTTCATTTAATCCGGTTAAAGTGGCAGATATTGACAGTATCTCCTTTTTGAATGTCTCTTATCAATTCGATCCAGTCATTACTGAGAAGCCGCGAAATGAAGCTGATGATTTCAATTCGAGCATCCATGCTCATGTCTTTGATGCGCTTTATTTATATAGAAATCCCGGGTATTCATTTTTCATGAATTTTGCGTATACCGATATGTTCGCTGCTTATAGAAACCAGGTGGATCCATATGCCGTGACATTTGATAGAAAAGAGGCTGATTTTTCATCAGGATTTGCACTCGAGCAAAACAGATACTCTCTGGGATTAGGGATCGGCTTCCATGCACCCGATCATTTCCATAATGATCAGATCAGGAACTCATCATTTGAAAATGAGAGAATATTTTCTCTCAAACCCTGGCAGTTTAGTCTGGGATATAAAATGAAGATCACTCCCTGGCTTATTTGGAATCTGGACCTGTTCAGCGGACCGGTGCATAGCTCTTTGACACGCGTTCTCAATAATAAGAGTGGAGGTTTCAGGTACTTCCCTTTGACGATACACAGGTATTCTGCAGAAACAGGAATCGAGCTGAATTCCAAAAAAGGGAAGCTGAAGTCGGCTCTTTACTATATAAAAACAGACAATTCAGAAATGATTGAGAGCCGAAACAGTATGCCTTCAGAACTAAAGCTTGCAACTTATGGAGGGCTTATCAGTGGATCTGTCAGGGGGAAGATATCTGATTCTTTGTTTTTGATGCTCTCAGGGAATTTCTCCGGAGGGTATGTATCGGTTTTTAACTTTGAAAAAAAGAAATATACGGTTCTGGAAACCGGATCTTTGCGGATGCAAACAGCTTCTTATTCAGCTGGATTGAGATTGCCCCATACAATAAACACCGGCATTTCAGGTGCATATTTTATGGCACAGGCACCTTCGGGGTATCTCAGGTTGTCCACTTTTTCCAACTGGTCATTATTCAAACCTCTTGATTACAGATTTGAACATGGTGCATTTAGATTTTTTGAAACGGGTTTATTCATTAATAAATCATTCAGCTTCCGGTTCATGAGAATAGATCCTGAGATTACAATTTCATATATCAAAACTGGAATGGTGTATGATTATTCTGAAAAGAAGGTCATAGTACTCTTACCCGTATACAGTGATCCTCTTCATGATAAACTTTTAGACACAAGATTTCTTCTTATCACTCCATCGATGACGATTAAAACTAACGTGGGCTCAATTGGCAGGATTGATCTCTCGGCTGTTCAGCGCATTCCATTGATACAAAAAAGCACCTCACGTTCATCCCAAAAATCCGGAGAAGGAGGAAGCACCGGTTCAAATCCAACCTTTTCAGGCGGTACGACGGTTAAGATTTCTTTTAGACTGTTTATATGAGAAATCTAAACAGGCAGTAAATACCCGGAGTTTTCATCTCTGCTCACTCTCAATCTTTTGATAAAAGAAGAGTTCCCCGGACCCCATACTTCGACTTTCAGTATGAACGCTTGTACAAACCGCTGAGATCTCCGCCGTGACACGATGATCTTCAATTGTGGTTGTCTGCTATGCCGCATGAGGTGACTGCACTGTTAGAAATTATATTGTTGAAATAATCTATGAAATTTTGAACCAGTGAACGATTTATACGGGAACCCTGTTTATGATTCACGAAATATTGCCGCATCGCTTAAACAATCACTATCTTCCAGATAGAGAAATTGAAGATAAAGACTTTATCCTTTATTATAGAGATAATTCAGTTCTTCTGAAATCCCTTGAGGATGAACTGGAGATCCCGCGCAAGTCTGATATATCTGAAATTACGGAAAAAACAGAGAAAGTGTTTTTGTTTACTTTCGATGATATACCATGTTTTCTGATATGGGGTCCCCTGGATGCGAATAAGCCGGAGTTTACTTTTAAGGAGATAAGCTTTTTCAGAACAGCCGCTCAGCAGCATATAGCCTGGGTCAGTCTTGCCGGATATCACCTGATGAACTGGTATTTGTTGAACAGGTTCTGCGGAAGATGTGGTACAAAAACAGGCTTGAAGTCCGATGAGAGGGCTTTGATATGTTCTAATTGCGGGAATATAGTCTACCCAAGGATTTCTCCGGCAATAATCGTGGCAATAGTTTGCAAAGACAAGATATTACTTGCCCGAAGTTCCAAATTTCCCGGAAAACGCTATTCCTTAGTTGCAGGGTATGTTGATATAGGAGAGACGCTGGAGGAAGCCCTGAGACGGGAGGTAAAAGAGGAGGTCGGTCTGGATGTAAAGAATATCAGGTATTATAAAAACCAGCCCTGGCCTTTATCAGGATCGATGATGGTCGGTTTTGTCGCTGAAGCAGATGAGAATCAACCCATCACCATTGACGGTGATGAAATTTCAGAGGCTGCATGGTTCTCAAGAGGTAATCTTCCCAATCACTCCATGAGCATAAGTATCGCCGGGGAGATGATTGATAAATTCGATAAGGGGCAGCTGGGTTAATATTTGTCCAGGTTCCTGCCGCTATTTATTATTACTATTAATTGATTTATACATCCGGAAAGACTTGTATTGAGGACTTTCCCTTCCAAAAGCTTCATTCATATTTTAGCATGAAGCCAGAGATCGCTTCTTTCAAATTAAGAACAAACTTTTCTATTACTTAACTTATGCACCTGGATCAGGGCGAGTTACATTTATCTCTTATCCATTCTATATCTTCTTTTTGTGAATCGAACGTACCTTTTAGTTATCAAATGCACGAATTTTGTAGTATTCTTTAAATGGGTATGTCTCAAAGTAATTTTTCCACCTAAGGACCAATATCCGTTTCTTGTAGAAATAAGTATAAGAAACGGTCGAGAGCGACCGTGGCACATAGATCCTATATACATAAAAAATTGTTTAAAAACGGTCTTCCTGATTTAACAGAATCAAACATGCTTGAATTCTTCCAGGCTACAACCTGTTTTAATCACCAGGGCGTCGCCCTTCGCTGAAATAGGTCAGCCTTTCAGGCTGGTCAGAAATCTAACCTGTTTCTATCAACTATAAGGGCATTTCGGGATAAATTGGGGATACCTTGCACAAGACACGGCCGAGGGCGACCGTGCCACACAGAACCCATTTACAAATATTAGTTCTTCTTAAAAAATCGATTTTCCTCTTTCATTTTTCTTATTTGCTCTTTGTTTAAAGAACAAAAACTTCAATGGTACACCTCCTGAAAAACGCAAAGCGTTTCGCGGTCGAGGGCGACCGTGGCACGCAGAGCTTATTTACAAAAATTACTGTCTTAAGAAAAATCAATCTTCCTAATTTACCCCGATCCTGCATGCTTGAATTCTTCAAGGCTACAATAAGTTTTAATCTACCACCAGTTCGTCTGTGCGGCTGCAAGGTCGTTTGCAAATGTGATGACCATACCTGCTTTGCAACTGGTGGACAACAAGGGGTGATAGCGCAAGACCGGCGTCTTCGACGGGCTTGAGCGAAAGAGGGAGCACCCTCTTCCAAAAAGACTTTATTTCTACCTATTACATTTCAAATAAAAAGAAATTAATTCTCAAGAGGAAAAAAGCACCGGCAGATCCTGTTAAAATAATAAAAATCATGCAGGGAGTTTCGGACATAAATAAAAAGAACCAGCCGGTTTTGACCTGCTGGTTCTTAAGGTAGCCTGCTTAATTTACAGATTTCACTCAGACTGCAGTAGTTGAAACCTATTTAACCAAAGATACCATCTGACTGTGAGTATGTCCTGCTACATTGAAAACAAGCAAATATGATCCTGTCGCATTTGTCAGTTGCCGTAAATCCATAGAATGATAACCTGACTTCTGCTGCTGTGTGGAAAATTCAGCCTGCAGGCGGCCAGTGACATTGAAAACTTTCAATGAAACAGATCCTGCTTTGGGCAGCAAATAGGTGATGAGCCCGGTGTTTGAGATACGACAATTGAAACCACTGCTGATATTATTCTGCATGGAAGGAATAATTATCGCGGATGGTTCTACTTCAGGCGCATTCCAGATTCTTGCAAGCAGATTGAGCTTTTTTGTGTCAGTAACGGTCCATGTACCCCAGCCTTCTTTGTTGGATTGGGGGTCGTAGGAAGATTTGAAAATACCGTAAGTATCGGCGGACTCAGGATTAATTGACCAGTAAAACGTATTGACAATACCTTTCTTTGCAAGATAGTCTACAAAAGCGTTCTGCCACTGTTCATCACTGTTTTTGTTTGTAAGATAGCTGTAGCGGGTCTGATGACGGGATTCGGATTTTCTGGGCCATTCCATATTTCCTCCGAATTCTCCGATACATATAGCATACCCCAGAGATCTGAGGTAACCGAAATGCTCGTCCCATCCTTTTTCGAGTATCTCCGGCTTGATCACGATTTGACATTTAGCATCACCGAATGCGTCTTCAACAAGGCCAGCGCACTCCGGCTGAGCATCCAGATCAGCAAACATCGGTTGAGTACATACAGCAGGGCCATAACAGTGTGGTGAATAGACCAGCTTGCTTTTAGGCATTAATGGAGGATTGCTGCCAGCTTCAAAGAGGTTCTCACCCCAGTTGGGATTTGAAGATGGATCACCATGAGGTGTATCGAATTTTGTCTCAGGGGTACCATCCTGGTTACCGTATGAACCACCAATTCCCTGTGCAAAAATAAGGATGTTGGGATTAACAGAGTTGATTGCTACGTAAGCCTGATCGATAAGAGATTTCCATTCGCTCCAGCTGTAGTCCCAGGGCTCATTGAAAATATCGATACCCATTATATTGTCTACACCGATCTCTTGTCCAAGCCCCGCCAGCGTCTTGAGATCTTCAAGCCACTTTGGTACATCGTAGGCCTGAATGCGGGTAACGGTACTGGGGTTATCGGTAGCTGAACAAGAGCAATTCTCACGAGTATAGTCATAATTCTCACGATTGGCATCTGAGTACGGCGGACGGGCATCAAGGCGTCCCGCTCTCCAGCCAACGTAGTTAGAACAGGAGTGCATGTCCAGAAGAACATAGAGGCCCGCATCATCACATGCCTTTATAACTTCCTTTAGTGCTTTAAAAGCACCCTGAACACGTACCGACTCAGTGTTTTTGAGATTCGGGTCCTTGCCCTGAGGATCGCTATCATCGAGTGTCTGGGGTGAAACCGGCATTCTGATACAGTTGAATCCCAGGTTTTTGATTTCAGTTGCATCACTGGCCAGTGTTCGGCTGCTGGGTGACCAGAACACGTTTCCCATGTACAATTCCATCGGGGCACCCCTGGGATTTTTCTCATCATTGGCGGCTTCATCCCGTCCTTCAAGTCCAAACCATGACCCACCCTTGACACGGAATAATTTGCCGTTGAGGGTAATGTTGCCTTTAGAATCTACAAGCCACTCGTTGGCTGCCTGAGAACTACTGTTGATAAATAACATTACAACGACTGAAAACAGTGTAAACTTTTTCCAGTTATACAACATTTTAAGCCTCCACCTATAAAAGAGAAATAAAAGTAACAAAAGAGGGCTCGGTCACAATGGATCTGTAGCCTTTAGATATAATAGTTTGTGTAAGTGGTTAAGAAGATGGTTCAAAAAAAAAGAGTAAAAATTAGACGTCGTCCCGAAGTTGGTGGCAAATAGATTGCCTTTAAAATAAAAA